>CAYRBS010000166.1:0-5840 GCA_964422335.1 uncultured Mariniphaga sp.
AGGGTGGCGTACAACCCAACGTATTCCACAAAAAATTTGAGAAAAACATAATTGAAAAAAATGGCTGCCAAAACGGTCAACCCGTAGCGCAACAACTGAACGTGTCCCTTTACCTCGGAAGCAGTGAACGTAACATATTTGGCCAGTATAAAACCGGTGCTGAAGGTGATGGGAAAAACAATTAAAAAAGCAGCAATGTGCGGGCTGATGGCAACAAATCCCAACTCCACCACCTGCCGGTCGAGAACAAACCGGTAAAACACAAAATAGAGGAAAATATCGAATACTGTATTCGCTCCCCCCGTCACCCCGTATCGGAATATCTCGATGGGAACAAACCGCACGAAGGGGAAATAAAAACTATCCACAATCCGGATAATGAGTATTCGGCAATAATGTAATAATTTCCTCATAAAACAATAATAGCCCTGTTTAAATCAAAGTAACAACTTTCAGCCGACTTATCCAATTCTTTAAGAACCGGGCGGTTTGCGTAACTGTTTTTTCCGGGAGTGCATTTTTTTTGATTCAATCCGCCTGAGCCGCGATGCAGCAGTGGGTTGGGTTTTTTTGCGTCGCTTTGGCTTGGTAAGCGCTTTTTCAATCATTTCAATGAATTTCCGTGCGGCCAGTTCCCGGTTACGGAATTGGGTACGCTCCGAGTTGGATGTTACCAGCAATTCGCCCTGGGTGTTTATCCGGTTTTTTAGTTTCGAGAGAATGAGCTGTTTTTCAGCTTCATTTAATACTTCCGATGCAGCCACCTCAAACCGAAGCTCAATTTTTGTGCTTACTTTGTTCACATTTTGGCCGCCCGGCCCTCCGCTGCGACTGGCCGAAATCCGGACTTCATCCAATAGTTTTTCTTTTGTTGAATCGGGCAGTACCATAAATAATCAACTTGTTTTGCTGATGATTTCCAGTTTCTTCCGATCGGTAATTTCAATCCCCTTTCCCCGGAGTTTAATAATATTATCTTTTTCAAATTCTTTCAGGAACTTGATGGCACTTTCGGTGGAAATGGAGGCAAAATCGGCAATCTCCTGCCGTGAAAGGTATTCGAAAATGTTTTCTTTCAAAAATTCTTCCTGCGACAAGTACAACAGTCCCGATGCAAGTTTTCCGCGCATTTGTTTGTACGACAGGTTTTTTATTATTTCCAGCAAATGCCTTTCATTGCGGTAATTTTTTGAAGTGATTTCCAGTGCAAACTGCGGGTTTTGGAGCAATATTTCCTTTAGTTTCTCCTTTTCAATCATACAAATCTCCGAATTTTTCATCGCCTGCGTGGAGTAGGTGTGGATGTTTTCGCCGAAAATAGAGGCGAATGCCAGGAAATCGCCTGTGTTTGCCAGGCTGATATTGACCTGTTTTTCGTACCCGGTTTGCAGGTAAACTTTTATCAGTCCGCTTACTACATAAATTACGTAAGGTGCAAATGCTCCCTGTTTGAATATGGTTTCGCCTTTCAGGTAGGTGATGCGGGTTTTGTTTTGTGCCAGTTGGTTCAACGCCTCGGGAAAATGCTTTGCAAACCCGTCTGTGTTTACCTGCTGGTTGGTATTTTGTGAGTGTTCGCTGTTCATTTTTTTTCATTATCTGAAACGGTACAAAAGTACCAAAAACAATCTAATCTGGCTGGTGACAGAAAAAAAACTGAAATATTTCAGCCTGTTCCCTTGCTTATGGCAGCTCGTTTTACTTTCCCATCACTGAAGGCCGGACTATCTTTGCATCAAAATTATAATAAGATGAAGAAACGGGTAGCCATTCCGGTGACAAATGAAAAGTTAAGCGAATTTTTTGGTGAGTGCAATCACTACGAAATTTTCGAGATTGACGGGAAAATCGTGGGCAGGCAACAAGCCCATGTTCCTTCAGGTACCGGCATGTCTGAACTGCCCGGGTGGCTCGAAGAGAAAGGAATTACCGATGTGGTAACGTTTAGGGTAAACCCGAAAATTATTAACCTGTTTGCTTCCATAAAAGTGAATCTTTTTGTGGGCGTTCCCATTGATTCTCCCCAAAATCTGATGGAAGATTATTTGCAGGGAAAACTCGAATCGGACGAAAAAATTATAAAGGAAATTACTTACACAACAAATAAACAAGCAATTTAATACATGTTTTTAACATTTTAATATTTTAACTATGAAGTACTTACAAACAAATCTCCACGAAATTGAGACAGCCGCAGAGCTGGAAAAAATGATTGAAGAAAATGAAAACGTAATGGTTTGCTGTGGCCGTATGGGCCCGATGTGCATGCCGGTTTACGATGTAATGGAAGAACTGGAAGAAGAGCGCACCGATGTAAAATTTGCCGTAATGGCATTCGATAGCCCGGAAGCCGGGATCATTCGCAACGCACCTGAGTGTAATGGATTTATGGGATTACCGTTTACCATGTATTATAAAAACGGAAAAGTAGCACATGCTACCAGCAGCATTCAGAATATGCAGCAGGTAACTTCTGTTTTGGACGAACAATTTGCTGAAAAAGTTTGATCAAATGGACGACGTGTTTGATGTAATGATAATTGGCGCCGGGGCTGCAGGGCTGACAGCCGGCATTTATGCCTCGCGCGCCAAACTTTCAACCCTCATTTTAAATGAAGGTGCCGTAGGCGGGCAAATGGTACTTACCGAAGAGGTTGCCAACTACCCTGGCGTGCCTGCTACCAAAGGCTATATGCTGGCCAACACCATGAAACAGCAGGCCAAAAGTTTTGGGTGTAAAATAAAATCGAACGTGAAAATTGCCGGTTACCAGCTCGATGGGGAAATTAAATCGGTGGAATTGGAAGATGGCCGGAATTTTAAATCGAAGACGATAATCCTTTCTCCCGGAGGCAGGCCTCGTTCGTTGAATATACCTGGCGAGGATCAGTTTAAAGGTACCGGAATCTCCTACTGTGCCACGTGCGATGGTGATTTCTTTACCGGAAAAGAGGTAGTGGTAGTAGGCGGCGGTAATTCGGCCCTCGAAGAGGCAGTGGCGCTCACGCAGTATGCTACTAAAGTGACCATTGTGCACCAGTTCGACCATTTTCAGGCTTTTAACCAGGCGGTGGAAGAGGCGAAGAAGAATCCCAAAATTGAATTTGTGATGGAATCGGAACTGCGTGGTTTTTACGGAAACGGTAAGCTCGACAAGGTGGCAATGGAACATCTTCCAACGGGAAAAAAAAGCGAGGTGAAAACCGACGGTACATTTATTTTTATAGGTTACCAGCCCAATACCGGTGATCTGGAAGGTTTGGTGAAGTTGAATGACCGAAAAGAAATTGAAGTTGACACAGATATGAAAACAGATATTGACGGGGTATTTGCCGCCGGCGATAGTATTGCAAAAAAATACCGGCAGGTAACCACTGCCGTGGCCGATGGTACGATTGCTGCGTTGAGTGTCGCCCGTTATCTGTCAGAGAATTAATGGGTTTATGATTACAGGCAGGTTGTTTCTTTTTATTTCAGGATTATTGCTGGCAGGTCAGGTTACCGCTCAATTATCGGTTGACGGGGAATTCCGCAGCCGGAGCATGCTGGATCATGGATACATAGTGCCTGTTAAAGCTGAAACGAATGCTGTATTGTCTTTCGATCAGCGTTCGAGGCTGAGTTTAAATTATAAAAATGAGCGGTATTCGGCCCGGATGAGCCTTCAGGATGCCCGCGTTTGGGGTTCCGATGATCTTTTAAATAAAACCGGTGTGATGGGAAATTCCACTTCATTTGGAATTTACGAAGCCTGGGTGGAGTTAAGGTTGAAAGAAAAATCGAGCCTTCGGATTGGGCGGCAGGAATGGAACTACAATAATATGCGCCTGCTTTCCTTCAGGAACTGGTGGACTTCGGCGCTCAGTTACGATGGCCTGCTTTATAAAATGCACGACCCGGAAAACGGGTGGTTTATTGACATGGGGTTGTCGTACAACAATGACGGAAACCCAATTGGGTTGGTCGATAATTCCAGCTGGACAGGAGAAAAAATAAAGACACTGAATTTTCTGAATTTCAAAAAAAACCTACACGATAAATATACAATTTCTGCTGTCTTTATGCTTTCAGGAAAGGATTTGCCTGCTGAGGACAAACTTTTGCTGACCGGAACACACGGGGTGGCTTTTAATTATAATACAGGGCCGGCACCGGAAGCAGGGTTGTTTGGTTTTCTGTCCGGCTATTATCAGCACGGAACCGATTCAAAAACCGGGGCCGGTGACGATTACCGGGGCATTTCTGCTTATTTACTAACAGGCGAACTGGGGTACCGTGCACCGGCTAAAAAGTGGGAAGTAGCTGCAGGAGCCGAAGTTATTTCCGGGCACGATTATAAGAATACCTCGCCCGAATACAGGGACACCCGGCACAGTTTCGATTTACATTATGGCGCACGGTTTCCTTATTACGGTGGTTATATGAACCATTTTATTCTGCAGGATAGCTATAAAATCGGAACAAAGGGAGGTGGTTACATTGATCCGTATATCCGGATGAATTTTAAACCCGGGGAAAAAAGTACACTGGAACTAACCTGGTATTCTCCCCTGCTCTCAACTCATGTGCCGGCGCATAATTCAATTGATCAGGATACAGGTTTGCCGGGTGAAACCGAAACCGACGACCAGGGAAATACCGTATTCTGGAAAGGAAGCCTGGGGAATTACATCGATTTGGGATACACCCGGAGAATTCATTCCGATGTGGTGGTAAAAACAGGCTTTTCGCTGGGAGAGGTTTCAGAAATAAAAAATCAAATGATTTACGGTTACCGGGATGGGACTGATGCTGAACTTTACGAAATGGGAATAAACTACTTTGGCTGGGTGATGCTGATTGTTACCCCCGAATTTTTATAACCAGGAAAAAGAATAAATGATATGACAAAACAACAAGTAAAAGTAAACTGGCTGGAAAACATGGCTTTTTCTGCCGACGTGAACGGACATGAAATAATTTTGGATGCTGCTGAAAAGGTGGGCGGGGAAGACCGCGGGGCACGACCTAAATCGCTTATGCTCACAGCACTCGCCGGATGTACAGGAATGGACGTGGTGTCTATATTGAAAAAAATGCGGGTTACCCCCGATGATTTTAACGTGTATGTGGAGGGCGACCTCACCGAAGAACATCCCAAACAGTTTACTCAAATGCATGTAATTTACGAGTTTAAGGGAAAAGACCTTCCCATGGAAAAACTAAAAAAAGCAGTGAGCCTTTCTGAAGAAAGATACTGCGGCGTGAGTGCAATGTACCGCCAGGTAATGGGCCTGACTTCTGAAATTAAAGTAATTGAAAAATAAAAGATAAGATATGTCAACTACACTGATTATAATCCTTGCTTTTCTTGTGGCGTTGGTCGGGTTAATTACATTTAATTTTTACCGGATGAAAAACGCCAAACCGGTGGAAAACAGCGATAAAATAATATTGTTGAATAACAAGAACTTCAAACCGGCAATCCGGCGGGGCATTACCCTTGTCGATTTTTGGGCACCGTGGTGTGGCCCCTGCAAAATGGTGGCCCCCATTCTGAACGATTTGGCTGAATCAGAGGAAGGTATTACGGTTGCCAAGGTAAACGTGGATCATCAGCAACCGCTGGCACGCAAATTCAAGGTACGGAATATCCCTACGCTCATTATGTTTCACAACGGAAGCGAAGTACGCCGCTATGTGGGGGTGAAAACCAAAAAGTTTCTGCAGAAGGAAATAGGGAGCGTTTTATCAAACACGGGTTCGTAATTTATATTCGTTTTTTCAAATTTTTTTCAGCATCAATAACCTGAAATCCATAACCTGGGAGCCGGGAACAGAATCAGCTTTCAGACGGAGCG
>CAYRBS010000167.1:0-5815 GCA_964422335.1 uncultured Mariniphaga sp.
CATTTCATCCCCCCATTTCATCACTTCAGTAAATTTTTTAAGCCTGTAAAGGCTGTACTTCCTAACTTTCAGGTTGAATTTCGATAACTGGTAGTCATCCCATGGCTCCCGAAAGGTTAATTGAAAAATATTCAGTCTGAAAATTTTACATTTTATGCTATGAAACTCATTAACTACATTGCAATTATTCTGTTTTGCCTGGCTTTGCTGGCCGGTTGCAACGGCAACAACAACGGGCAAACCGAAATCATCCGGAAAGTAAAAATTGAACCGGTTCGGCAGGCCGATTCCCTGCTGGTCAGGTCGTACCCGGGAATTATTAAAGAAGCCAATGAGGTCAATCTGGCGTTTCGGGTGGCCGGTCCCATCGTGGATATTCCGGTGCAGGAAGGCGATTATGTGAAAGCCGGGCAACTGGTGGCCCAAATCGACCCGCGCGATTACGAGGTTCAGTTGCAGGCTGCTGAGGCGCAGTATGAACAGGTAAAGGCCGAAGCCGATCGTGTGATTGAACTGCACAACCGTGAGAGCGTGGCCGGTAATGACTTCGACAAAGCGGTGGCAGGAGAAAAAGCGGTTGCCGCACAACTTGAAAATGCCAAAGACCAGCTGAACGACACCCGTTTACTGGCGCCGGTTTCAGGTTATATTCAAAAAGTGAATTTTCTGGAAAACGAAATGGTGGATGCCGGAATGCCTGTTGCTTCCCTGATTGATGTGCGGCACTACCAGGTGGAGGTGGAAATTCCGGTTTCGCTGTATGTTGAGCGGGATGCCATTGTTTCATTTTCAGGGGTTCAGCCGGAAGTTTCAGAGGAAGCATTTTCATTGGATTTGTTGAGTTTCAGTAAAAAAGCCAGCAACAACCAGCTTTACAAACTGCAACTTCGCATCAACCCGGACAGTCATCCCAAACTGGCGCCCGGCATGGATGTGCAGGTTAATATCGTTCGTGAAAGCGATGCGGAGCCAATGGTGTGCGTTCCTTTAAATGCCCTGTTTAACGAAGCGGGCAAAACGTTTGTGTGGGTTTACCAGCCCGAAGGAACGGTGAAAAAACGGGAAGTGGTTACAGGTGAGCTGACCGGTGACGGAAGAATCCGTATTTCCAGCGGGTTGCAGGTGGACGAACAGGTGGTGGTGGCCGGGGTAAGCCTCCTGGACGAAAACGTGAAGGTGGAGCCGCTTGAACAGGCTTCTGAAACAAACATAGGAGGGCTCTTGTAATGTATTTAACTGAAATGACCTTCCGCAGAAAGGCCATCATCTGGTTTTTGCTGTTTTGTATGGTGGCCGGTGGCATTCTCGCCTTCCGCTCCATTAGTAAACTGGAAGACCCGGAACTGGTGGTGATGCAGTCGCAGATTGTTACCCTCTACCCCGGCGCAACGGCCCACGAAGTAGAGATGCAGGTAACCAATATCATCGAGGAGGAGCTGAATACGCTGGAAGATGTGGAAACCATCCGATCGAAATCGATGGACAACCTTTCGGTAATTACCGTTACCCTGGAGCTTACCGTGCCCCAAAAAGAGATTGAGCAGCGCTGGGATTTCCTGCGCCGCAGAATAGGCGAGGTGGAATCCAAACTGCCGGCAGGCGCTCAGAATCCCATGGTTTTCGACGATTTTGGCGACGTTTACGGGATGTTTTACGCCATGACCGGCGAAGGTTACTCCTACCGGGAAATGAACAAGATGGCCGGATACATCAAACGCGAAATGCTGGCCGTAGAAGGCGTGGCCCGTGTGGAAATTTACGGCGGGCAGGATGCGGTTACCGAAATTGTTTTTACACCGTCCAAAATGGGAGAACTGGGCGTGTATCCGTTTCAGGTGATGGCCGCTGTTAACGGGCAGAATGCCACAGTGTATCCCGGCACCCTTGAAACAGGAAACCAGATGCTCAACATTTCGGTGAACGGCAAAATATCGGATGCTTCCGATGTGGCCGGTGTGATGATTAAAGGCTTTGACGGCAGCCTGTTTAAACTTTCTGACATTGCCAGAGTGAAAGAAGGTTATAGCCGGCCGTTGCGGAATACAATGCACCTGAACAATAAAAAAGCCATTGCCATTTCGCTTTCCATGGAATCGGGTGAAAACATTGTGGAAGTGGGCAAACGCGTGGAAGAACGACTGGCCGGACTGCAAAAAAATATTCCGGTTGGGTACGAATTTGAAAAGGTGTTTTTCCAGCCCGATCTGGTGAAAAACTCAATCGACGGGTTTATGCTGAACCTGATAGCATCGGTGATCATTGTTATTTTGGTACTGATGCTCTTCATGGGCATTCGCAGTGGATTTATCATCGGCACAGGCCTGGTGTTGACCATCCTGGCCACGTTCCCCATTCTGCTGGCAGCGGGCGGAACGTTGCAGCGTATTTCGCTGGGAGCTTTTATTGTGGCCATGGGAATGCTGGTTGATAATGCCATTGTGGTTATCGACGGTATTCTGGTGGATTTGAAAAAAGGGGTGAAACGAAAGACAGCACTCATTCACCCGGCCAAACGCACGGCATGGCCGCTGTTCGGCGCTACCTTTATTGCGGTGGCTGCATTTCTTCCGGTTTACCTTTCGCAGGATGCTGCCGGAACCTATGCCCGCGACTTGTTTGTGGTGCTTTGCATTTCCCTGTTTATCAGCTGGGCGCTGGCCATGACGCAGGTGCCGCTTTTCTCAGAAAAATTACTGAAAAGAAAGAAAAAGAAAGAAAATGAAGAACTTTACAGCGGCTGGTTTTACGGAAAATTCAGGAAAGTGCTGGCTCTGTTGTTGCATTACAAAACCGTTACGCTGATTGTTTCGGCTTTGTTGTTGGGGCTGGCGGCTTTCAATTTTCAGAACATTAAAAAAACCTTCTTTCCCGATTTCAACTATAACCAGGTTTACATTGAGTATAAACTGCCTGCAGGCGCCAGTCCGCAGAAGGTGAGCGAAGATCTGCATCAAATTTCGGAATACCTGATGTCACGGGATGAAGTGAAAATGGTCGTGTCCAGTCATGGCCAGACACCCACACGTTACTGCCTGGTAAGGCCTATGGGTGAGGCAGCCGATAATTACGGAGAACTGATTGTGAATTTTGAGGATTACGAAACCATGACACGGATGAAGCCGGTGGTAAGCGATTACCTGCACAATAATTTCCCGGATGCCCGCACCCGGATTCGTAAATACAACCTGTCCATCAAAGCATCGCATACCGTGGAGGTGGAATTTACCGGTCCCGACCCGGCTGTATTACGTGATTTGAGTCGCCAGGCAAAGGGAATATTCAGGAATAACCCGTATGCCGATCCTTATACGATTGAAGACGACTGGGAACCCATGGGACAGGCGCTGACCGCCCGGTATGCCCGGCAATCGGCAAGGCGGGCCGGCGCCACCCGCTCCGACGTGAGCAATGCCATTCTGGCCGCCACCGACGGGCTTCCCATCGGAGAGTATTTTGAAGGCGAGACCCGTGTGGGCATTCAACTAAAAGTGCGAAACAACGATGGCTCCAGGATTGAGAATCTGGAGGACATCCCGGTTTGGAGTATGATGCCCGATCTGTCAGGAGTGAATGAAAATACGGTACAGGAACTGCTTTCCGGTGTGAAATCCGTGGATGAGTTGACCAAAGAACTGGTTAGCCCCGTACCGTTAAGCGCTGTAACCCGGGGAATTGACCTCGACTGGCAGGAACAGGTAGTGCGGAGGGTAAACGGACAACGCGCCATCCAGGTGCAGTGCGAACCGCTGGAAGGGTACAGCCCGGCGCTGGTTCGCAAAACCATGCTGAAAGAGATGGAAGATATTCCGCTGCCCGACGGTTACAATGTGGATTGGGTGGGAGAACATGAACTGCAGGGCGATGCGCTGCGCAACATTTTCAGTTACCTGCCCATTTCCATCATGCTTATCATTCTCACACTCATTTTGCTTTTTAATGATTTCAGGAAACCGGTTATCGTGCTCATTTGTATTCCCATGGCGTTTATCGGTATCGTACCGGGAATGATTCTGGCCGGCCAGCCTTTTACGTTCATGGCCATCATCGGCTCGTTCGGGTTAATGGGGATGATTGTGAAAAATGCCATTGTTCTGCTCGACGAGGCAGAGACGCTCATTGCAGAAGGTGTTGAAAAATACCACGCCCTCATCAACGCTACCATTTCGCGTACCCGCCCGGTACTTCTGGCCTCCGTTACCACAATTCTTGGGATGATTCCTTTACTGGGCGATCCTATGTATGCGAGTATGGCGGTTGCAATCATCAGCGGATTATTGGTGGGAACACTCATCACGCTGCTGTTTGTACCCATTTTGTATGCGGCATTTTACCGGGTGAAACGAATTGAAGAACCTGAAAATAAAACAGAATTACCATCATGAAGACAATCAGTTATATTACACTTTTTATTTTTCTGATTTCCTGGGTGCAGGGAACAAGCCAGGAAAACATGACCCTTCAACAGTGCCGCGAAATGGCCCTCCGGAAAAATGAAAACCTGAAAGTGGCAGGTAAACAACTGGAAAAGGCAGAAGCACAAAAAGCAGCAGCAAGAACACAGTGGCTGCCCAATCTTTCGGCTACGGCTACCGGTATTTACCAGGACAAGGATTTTGAAATGGAGTTGACTTTGCCCACCCAAAAGCCCAATCCGCTGACGGGCGAGCTGGAGCCCAACATTATGGAGGATCCCGCTACCGGTGAGCCGGTAATGGATCCCGATGGAAATCCGGTGTTTAACATGTATGCCTGGCTGCCACTGAACATCAGCCTGAGCGGGGCCTACCTTGCCGGAGTGGTTTTGGAACAGCCCATTTATACCGGTGGAAAAATTAATGCCGGCAACAAAATGGCGGATATAGGAATGGAAATGGCTGATGAAAACCTGGAGTTACAACAAATGAATACCATTGCCGAGGCAGACAATGCTTACTGGACCTACATTTCAGTGACCCAAAAAGTGAAGCTGGCGCAGCAGGCGGTTGATATGCTGGCTGAAGTGGTGGAGAAAGCCCGTGATGCACACGAGGTGGGTATGTCCAGCCGCAACGATTTACTGAAAGCGCAGGTGGAGTACAACAACGCAAAACTGAATCTGCAAAAGGCCCAAAACGGACTTGAACTCAGCCGCATGGATTTGTGCCGTGTAACCGGACTACCTTTTCATACTCCGGTAACGGCTGTGGATACCATAATTTCGGTGAACCGTTCCGGGAAAATGGATATGGAAAATGGAGGGATTGGTCAGCGGCCGGAGTATCGGTTGCAGCAAAAAAACATCGATTTGGAGGAGCAGAATATCCGGTTAACAAAAGCTGATTTTCTGCCCACCGCAGGCATTCAGGCCGGTTATAACCACATCGGGGGAATTGGGTTTGGCGACACTGACTTTTCAAATACCAGTTTCAATGTGCTGGCTTCGGTAAAAATTCCGGTTTTTCACTGGGGCGAAGGGACGAAAAAAATCAATGCTGCCAAAATCGATAAAGAGATAAAGGAACTGGAACTGGAGAAAAACAAGGAACTGCTGCAGCTGGAAACAGAACAGGCAAAACTGAATCTGCAACTGGCCAGGGAGCGGATTCAGATGAATGAAACCGCCCTGGAACAGGCAGAAGAAAATCTGCGTGTGGCGCGCGACAATTACGAGGTGGGCATGGAAACGATTACGGAATTGCTGACAGCGCAAACGCAGTGGCAACAGGCAGTTAACGAGCTGATTGACTCCAAAGCCGAATTCAAAATGAAAGAAACAGCCTGGCTGAAAGCTACCGGGAATTTGGCTATTTCACCTGCTGACTCAAAGTCAGCTGGT
>CAYRBS010000168.1:0-5744 GCA_964422335.1 uncultured Mariniphaga sp.
TCATTTCGGCCAGGTATTTCATGGTGAGCCGGTACTGCGCCCAGTTTTGAAAAACCGCCCCGTTGCCGCCGTAAGTTATCAGCTCGTGCGGATGCTGCGCCACTGCCGGATCCAAATTGTTCTGAATCATTAACATGATGGACGCCGCCTGTTTCGATTTAGCCGGGTATTCATCTATTGGACGCGCGTACATTCTGTAATCAGGACGAAAACGGTACATGTAGATTCGCCCGTATTTTTCCAGTTCTTCAAGGAATTCGGGTGCCAAAATGGCGTGGTGTTCTTCCGGAAAATAACGAAGCGCATTTTTCAGTGCCAGTTTTTTTTCTTCCCGGTTAAGAACATCTTTCCTCCGGGGGGCATGGGAAACCGAAGAGTCATACGGTTTGGGTGCAGGCAGTTTGCCGGGGATTCCTTCCACAATGGTTTTCCGGAATTCGTCTTTTGTCATGGTTTTTCCTTTGGCTTATCTTTTGTTTGATGAAATACAACGACAAATTAGGGACTTTCCCCGATATGGGTGATGATATTTCACAGATTTTGAAAATATTTACTGATTATCTAAAAAGGAAAAAATATGAAAAAAGGGATATTTATTGTTTTAATCGCACTGTCAGGTATGTTTCTGTCGGGGTGTGGTTACAACAAAATGGTTGACCTGGAAGAGCAGGTAACATCGCAGTGGTCGCAGGTTGAAAATGTTTATCAACGCCGCGCCGATTTAATTCCCAACCTGGTGAATACCGTGAAGGGGTATGCCGAACACGAACAGGAAACGCTTACCGGCGTGGTGGAAGCCCGATCGAAAGCTACCTCGGTAAATGTCGATGCTGATAATTTGTCGCCCCAGGCCATTGAGCAGTTTAACCAGGCCCAGGAAGGATTATCGTCGGCCCTGAGCCGTCTGATGGTGGTTGTGGAGCGCTACCCCGACCTGAAAGCCAATCAGAATTTCAGGGATTTACAGGCACAGCTCGAAGGGACAGAAAACCGAATTGCTGTGGAACGCCGGAAATTCAACGAAGTTACACAGGCATACAATGCCTACATCCGGAAGTTCCCCCAATTAATTTATGCCGGTTGGGTTGGTTTCGAAAAGAAAAACTACTTTGAAGCGCAACAGGGGGCAGACCAGGTGCCGGAAGTTCAATTTTAATTTCAGCTAAAAGAATGAGTGTACGAAAATATTTTTCAGAAGAAAACAAATTACAAATAACCAATGCCATTCGTGTGGCCGAAACCAATACTTCGGGAGAGATACGCGTGCACATTGAAAAACATTGCAAGGAGGATGTGCTTGACCGGGCAGCTTTTATTTTCGAGAAACTGAAAATGCACAAAACCGAATTGCGAAACGGTGTGCTGTTTTATTTGGCCATTGAAGATCATAAGTTCGCCATTTTGGGCGATTCGGGGATTAATCAAAAAGTCCCTGATAATTTTTGGGAAGAGATAAAAGAAGAAATGGCCCGCAATTTCCGGGAAGGAAATTTTACCGAAGGGCTTTCTTCCGGAGTAAGGAAAGCGGGAGAACAGTTGAAGCAACATTTTCCTTACCAGCAGGACGATGTAAACGAACTATCGGATGAAATTTCATTCGGATAAATGGAGGTAGTATGAAGAGATTACTGATAGTATTGATGGCGCTGATGAGCGTTACATTTTTGAAGGCAGAAATACCCGAACGCCCGGATCCCCCGAGGCTGGTGAACGATTTTGCCGGCATTTTCGACGAAAACGAATCCAATAGCCTGGAAAGCAGATTGCAACAGTTTGCCCGGGAAACTTCCACACAGATTGTGGTGGTAACCATTGAAGATTTGGAAGGGAACGACCCCGGCGATTATGCGTTTCGTTTGGGAGAGAGATGGGGCGTAGGACAGGAGGGCAATGACAATGGCCTGGTAATTTTGCTTAAACCTAAAGTGGGAAATAGCCGCGGCCAGGTTTTTATTGCTACCGGCTACGGCCTGGAAGGCGTTTTGCCCGATGCGATTGTGAACGGGACCATCATCGACACGGAAATGATTCCCCATTTTGAACAAGGTGATTATTACAGCGGCCTGGAAAATGGTATTGGAGTAATAATGGATATTACCCGCGGAGAATACACGGCAGAATATTACCAGGAAAATTATGCCCAAAAAAGTGGCGGACTTCCTATTCTGGCGGTTTTACTTTTATTTTTTGTAGTTATCCCGCTGCTCAGGAGCCGGGGCAGAAAGCATTATTCGCCGGGGAAAAGCCTGCCGCTTTGGATTGCCCTTGGTATGATGTCAGGTGGCAGATCGCACCGCGGTTCGTTTAACAACTTCTCGTCGGGTGGCGGAAGTTTTGGTGGTGGCTTCGGCGGATTTGGCGGAGGCAGCTTTGGAGGCGGTGGCGCCGGTGGAAGCTGGTAACCGCATTCAGAATTTATAACTCAGCCCCACTCCAAACAATTGTTTCATTTGTATCCTTCGTCCGGTATTCCCTTCGTCGTCTATCGGTATTAATATATCGTGGTCGTAAACCAGGTTGGTGAACAGGTTGGCCGAGAGGTAATCGTTGATTTTCATGTTAACATTAATATCCCAGTTCACATCAATATTTTCCGGTTGATGAAAATAGTTGGAGAACAGCGAAAGGGTAGATGTTAAATCTACGTTTTTCATTACCGGTGTTTTGAGTTCACTTTTCAGGCTTGCCCCCATTTCTGCCCTTGCTTTTTTCCCGGGTTCCACTCCAAAAGCTCCTGCTGCCGAAAGTTCTTCATCGGTAACAAAAGTGAATTTTGCTGAAACGGGAGTCAAAAAAAGTGAAAACCTTTCAGATGGCTGGTAATCAAAACCTGTGGCCACGGTAAGATATGCCGGAGAAAATGCACCCGAAATCTTATCGGTGGTATTCGGGTATTTGTACCCATCTGTAAATTGGGTGAGGAAGTTGAGGTAAGAAGAATACAACAAGTGTTCGTCTTTTAATTCCACACCCAGTTTGGAGTTCAGTTCCAGTTTGTCGTCGGTTTTTACGGTTTCGTCCTCTCCCTCTTTCAGCAGTCCATATCCACTTTTCAGTGTATTTTCCCAATGAATTTTTTTCTTTACATAGTTGGCATTCATATTAAACCGGCCAACACCCGAAACGGAATTTTTGCCGCCGCCTACCCAGTTTGAAAATGAAACCTGGCTTATATTTACCGATGCCTGTCCTGAAATTTTCCAATAGGAAGTTGTGTCCTGGTCATCTTGTGCCGAAAGCTGGTTTATGGCCAGCACCAGCAGGAAAATGATGCCTGTTTTTAGTAATCTCATGGTAATTGTTTTTTGTGTTAATCAAAAAAAGTACTGCAAATGTTGCAGTACTTTTAAGAAAATATTTTGAACTTTTGCGTTATTCTACGTCTGTTGTATTGATGTCTTTGTCCACCAGGATACGCCCGCAGTACTCGCAAACAATAATTTTTTTGCGGTTGGCAATATCCATTTGCCGCTGTGGCGGTATTTTATTGAAGCAGCCCCCGCAGGCATCGCGCTGAATGGTAACTACGGCCAGGCCGTTGCGTGCATTTTTGCGGATACGTTTAAAAGCGGTGAGCAGGCGCGGCTCAATGAACAGTTCAATTTTTTCCGATTTTGTTTTGAGTTTTTCCTCCTCAATTTTGGTTTCTTCGATTATTTCGTTCAGCTCTTTTTTCTTTCTGTCCAAATCCTCTTCGCGTTCTTTCAACTGCGCTTTTGAAATGTCGATGGCTTCTTTCTTTTCGGCCATTTCGGCACTGAATTCCTTGATTCTTTTTTCCGCCAGTTCAATCTCGAGGTTTTGAAACTCAATTTCTTTTGAAAGGGAGTCGAATTCGCGGTTATTCCGCACGTTGTTTTGCTGTTCGGTGTACTTCGCTATTAACTCCTGCGAATCTTTTATCGCAATTTTTTTATTGTTGATAGCGGTATCGAGGCTTTTTATTTCTTCCTCCAGGTTCGACAGCCTGGTTCTTAACCCGGCAATTCCGTCCTCCAGGTCCTGTACCTCGAGCGGAAGTTCGCCGCGAAGGGTTTTTATTTTGTCGATATCGGAAACCACACTTTGCAGTTCATACATTGCGCGCAGTTTGTCTTCAACTGAAATGTTTTTCTCTTCTTGCCTTGAAATTGGTGCATTCATCGTTTGTATCTGTTTTAATTCAAACTTATTATTCAAAAGTAATTCACCGGGTTGGTATTTACTTCTGAAAAACGGACTGCAAATTTAGGGAAATTTTTCGTAAGTAATTCATAAAAAACTTCTTTAGTGAATTGCTCGCTTTCGTAGTGCCCTATATCGGCAATCACAATTTTATTTTCAGCATCAAAAAACTGATGGTATTTAAAATCGCCCGAAATAAAAATATCTGCTTCTGCCGAAATGGCCTTGTTCAGCAAAAAGGAACCGGCGCCTCCGCAAACGGCAACCCGGCTTATATTTTTTCCCCTGAGGGCGGTATGTTTGATACATCCGGTATGGAAGGTCTTTTTCAGTCCGGCCAAAAATTCTTTTTCAGAAAGAGGTTCCGGCAGGTCCCCAATCATGCCCATCCCTGCTTCTTCATACGAATTTTCGAGTGGGTAAATGTCGTAAGCCACTTCTTCGTATGGATGGGCGTTTTTTAACGCCTGTAAAACTTTTCCCTGCATCCAGGCCGGTAAAATGGTTTCGAACCGGGTTTCTTTTTCGTAATGGACTTTCCCTTTTTCTCCCACATACGGGTTGGTGTCTTCTCCTCCGCGGAAACTGCCGGTCCCTTCGGTGTTGTATCCGCAATAATCGTAGTTGCCAATATGGCCGGCTCCGGCATTAAACACGGCGGCTTTTACTTTTTCGACTGCCTCGTGGGGGATAAAAGTTACCAGCTTTTTCAATTGCCCTGAAACCGGCTGGAGCACGCTGCAGTTTTGCAGGTTGAGTTTCTCGCAAATTTTGCTGTTAACCCCGCCTGAAACCGCATCGAGGTTGGTGTGGGCAGTATAAATGGCCACATCGTTTTTTATGGCTTTTAAAACGGTGCGTTCCACGTAGTTCTTTCCGGTGAGTTTTTTCAACCCGGAGAATATAATGGGGTGGTGGGCAACGATAAGCGAAATGTTGTGGCGGATGGCTTCTTCAACAACGGCCTCGGTAACATCGATGGTTACCAGCGCCGACGAAACTTCCGCATCAGGATGGCCCACAAGGAGGCCGGAATTGTCGTATGATTCCTGTAACGCAGGGGGGGCAATGGTTTCCAGGTAACTTATTATTTCTTTCAGTTTTGCCATATTATTCCTCCATTTCGTCCCTTATTTGGGTTAATTCCTGTTTTATTCCCTGTAGTCGTTTAACAATTTCCCAGGTATGAATGGTTTCGTCCCTGTTGTCTTTTAATTTTTGCCGGGCGCCTTTTATGGTCATTCCCCGCTCTTTTACCAGGTGGTTAATGAGTTTTATGGTTTCGATATCGCCGGCAGTAAACTGGCGTGTCCCCTTTTGGTTTGTCCGGGGCGACAGTTCGTCGAAATTGTTTTCCCAGTAGCGGATTGATGAAGGAGTAACCCCCACCATCCGGGCAACTTCGCCAATGGAGTAATAAATTTTTTCTATGTTGGGTTTTTTGTACGGCACAGGTTTTTAGTCGAGCGTCTGTCCGATATTTGTCGATATCGCAATCATCCTTTCGTATTCCTGTGGAGTGAGGTCTTTAAAGTAGTAGTATTGCGGATTTACGGCGCTGCCGTTACGGTGCACTTCGT
>CAYRBS010000169.1:0-1283 GCA_964422335.1 uncultured Mariniphaga sp.
CGGGAAGGAGCAGGTTACCATTTGTCGAAAAAATTTACAATTTTGGCAGCATAAATAAAACTGAATAATACTGTAAACATGAATCATTCGAAAAAACCTGTTGTTTCAAAGGAAGTACTGGTGCCGTTCATTCTCATTACCAGTTTGTTTGCGTTGTGGGGGTTTGCCAACGACATTACCAACCCGATGGTAGCCGCCTTTCAAACGGTAATGGAAATATCCAACGTGAAAGCTGCCATGGTACAGTTTGCTTTTTACGGCGGATACGCTACCATGGCCATTCCGGCAGCATTGTTTGTAAAAAAGTTTAGTTACAAAAAAGGAATTCTTGTGGGACTGGGCCTTTATGCGATTGGCGCCCTGTTGTTTTTCCCTGCTGCCCAGTACGAAATTTTCGGGTTTTTCCTGGTTTCGCTTTACATTTTAACTTTTGGCCTGGCGTTTTTGGAAACAACGGCTAATCCGTATATTCTTTCCATGGGGGCGCCCGAGACTGCCACCCGCCGGCTCAATCTGGCCCAGTCATTCAATCCGATGGGATCGTTGCTGGGAATGTTCGTGGCTTCCAATTTTATTCTGGCTGCATTGGAATCGGATAAAAGGGATGCAGCAGGCAACCTGATTTTTACCACCCTGGGGGAAGCTGAGAAGGCAGCCATCCGTACCCACGATCTGGGGGTTATCCGCGATCCGTATATTATTCTGGGGCTGGTAGTAATTGTCATGTTTGTGATTATTGCTCTTGCAAAAATGCCTAAACGTGCCGATCCCGACCATACTATCCGGGCCATCGATACCTTCCGGCGCCTGTTTAAAAATGTAAGATACCGTGAAGGGGTGATTGCACAGGTTTTTTATGTGGGCGCACAAATTATGTGCTGGACCTTTATTATTCATTATGCCGATAACCTGGGGATTCCAAAAGCTACAGCCCAGAACTACAACATTGTGGCGATGACCATTTTCCTTTCCAGCAGGTTTATCAGTACCATGCTGATGAAATACCTGAATGCGCGGTTGCTGTTAACTGTTTTTGCGCTGGGAGGAATGGCAACGGTCACCGGTGTTATCCTGATTCAGGGAATGGCCGGTTTGTACCTGCTGGTAGCCACTTCAGCTTTTATGTCGCTTATGTTTCCCACCATTTATGGCATTGCCCTCGAAGGCCTGGGCGATGATGCTACCATTGGCGCAGCCGGACTGGTAATGGCCATTGTTGGCGGTGCGCTGATGCCTCCGCTTCAGGGAGCTATTATTGATTTGGGAACTGTGGGATCCATGCC
>CAYRBS010000169.1:1383-5740 GCA_964422335.1 uncultured Mariniphaga sp.
ACATCTGTCTCCCGCATCATTTCCCAAACGGTTTCAAAAACGAGTTCTACGTTGGGTTTTGAGAAATATTCCCCGTCGATACCATAGGCCGGACGATGTTCCTTTGCCGGCAGGGTACGGGGCGCTGCATCGAGGTAATCGAATGCTTTTTGTTCTTCCATAACTTTTTGCATCATATAAGCGGTGGCTCCGCCGGGAACGTCTTCGTCGATAAAAAGGACTTTGTTCGTTTTTTTCACTGAACCAAGAATTACATGGTTCACATCAAATGGCAACAGGGTTTGTACATCGATGACTTCTGCCGAAATACCTTTTGTTTGAAGCAGGTCGGCGGTTTTCAATGCATGGTGAACATTCCAGCCATAGGTAACAAGTGTGATATCTGTACCTTTCCTCATAATTTCGGGGACTCCCAGCGGCACTTTATATTCACCCGGATTTTCAGGAAGTATTTCTTTTACATTATATCCTTTCAGCGGCTCGATAACCAGGGCGGGTTCCCGGGCTTCCAGCAGGGTGTTGTACATTCCGGCAGCCTGCACGGTGTTCCGGGGAAGGCACAAGTGTACTCCCCGCATCGACCCCAGTAACATTTGCATGGGGGATCCGGCATGCCACATTCCCTGCAACTGATGGCCGCGTGTGCGAATTATCAATGGCGCCGCCTGTTTTCCTTTTGTGCGGTATTGCATACTTGCCAAATCGTCGCTGAGGGTTGAATGGGCGTAAATCAGGTAATCGAGGTACTGAATTTCGGCAATGGGCCGGAATCCGCGCAGGGCCATTCCAATGCCCTGGCCCAGAATGGTGGTTTCCCTGATTCCGGTATCGGAAACACGGTGGGCGCCGTATTTTTTCTGCATTCCCTTCATCCCCTGGTTTACATCCCCCAGCTTGCCGGTGTCCTGTCCAAATGTTACCAGGTTCGGGTATTTTTTGAAAAGCACATCGAAATTACGGCTCAGGATTTCTGAGCCGTTTACTTCGATGCTGTTACTTGTGTACCTGGCAGGTTCGGGCTTAACTTTAAGGGCTGAACCGTCTTTTTCGCGATAAAGGTACCGGCTGTAAAAAACACGGCTTTTTTCGCTGAAATCTGATATCCATTTGCTCAGTTCCTCTCGTTCTTTTGCCAGTTCCCGGTTTTCGTGAATGCTGTAATACAACCGTTTGGCAAAATTCAGGTATTTCCTGCGTGTGGGAAATATGCGTTGTTTAATTTCTTGCAGTTCAGCTGCTTTGTCGAATTTGCCGCCGGAGCTGTCTTTTATTTTTTGAATGATTTCATCCAGTTGTCCAACTTCCGTATTAAAACCCCGGGTATAATTTTTCCAGGCATTTTTTTTGGCTTCTTTTGCCCGCTTTTCTGCCTTTTTCTCAATCTGGGTGATTGTTTCCATATCGGCCTTTCCCGATGCGAGCAGCCATTTTTTAAACTGGTTCAGTCCATCAAATTCTTCTTCCCATTTCAGGCGTTTTTTGCTTTTATACCGCTCGTGCGATCCCGCGGTGGAATGCCCCTGGGGTTGGGTGAGTTCTTCAATGTGAAACAAAACAGGGGTTTGGGTATCCCTGCATTTTGCAACTCCTTCAGCAAATGTTTTAACCAGCGCCGGGTAGTCCCAGCCTTTGCAGGTATAAATTTCAATGCCGTTGGTGTTTTTTTCTTTGCGGAACCCGGCCAATGCTTCCGAAATGCTTGCTTTGGTGGTTTGAAGCTCCACCGGAACACTGATTCCGTATCCATCGTCATATACAGTTACAGCCATCGGCACCTGCATTACTGCCGCTGCATTCATGGTTTCAAAAAACATTCCTTCAGAAGTGCTGGCTTCGCCGATGGTGCCAAAAGCTACTTCTTTTCCGGTAACGTTGTTGTTCAGGTGCTTTTTAATACCGGGGTTTTCACGGACTGTTTTTGAAGCCTGTGCCAACCCGAGAAGCCGGGGCATTTGCCCGCCGGTGGAAGAGATATCTGCCACCGAGTTATATTTTTCCGAGCGATTTTTTATTTCCCCGTTTTCGTCCAGGTTGGAGGTGCTGAAATGGTTATTAAAGTTGCGGCCCCCGGTGGACGGGTTCATTTTATCGTCGGTATCGCCGTAAATCATGGCAAAAAACTCTTCGGGCTGAAGCAGGCCAAGCGCCAGCATAAAGGTTTGGTCGCGGTAGTACCCCGAGCGCCAGTCGCCTTTGCGAAAGGTTTTTGCCATGGCAAGTTGGGTTACTTCTTTGCCATCGCCAAAAATGCCAAAATGGGCCCTGCCGTTGTGTACCTCCCGCCTTCCGAGCAGACTTAACTGCCGGCTTAAAAAGGCAATGTAATAGTCGTTAAGAATTTCTTCAGTAGTTAATTGGCTGGTCGTGGATATCTCCGGTTTTTCTAAATACATGCGCAATAAAATTTAAGGTTTTTAACCTTGTAACCGGTAAAATAACGTTTCGGGGTTGGATTTGTTTAAAGCACAATTAACCTCTTAATAGTTTTTAACGGGAGGGGCTGTTTTCGGGATAAAGTTCAGAAAATATTAAAACATTTGCATGTTGTGAAGTTTCCTGTAACGGCCGTTAAGCGCCATCAATTCTTCGTGGGTTCCGCGTTCTTCAATTTTTCCTTTATGCATTACACAAATTAAATCGGCATTTTTTATGGTGGAAAGCCGGTGGGCAATAACCAGCGATGTCCGGTTTTGCATGAGTTTAATCAGCGCATCCTGTACCAGCCGTTCCGATTCTGTATCGAGCGAAGAGGTGGCTTCATCGAGAATTAAAATCGGTGGATTGTTAAGCACCGCCCGGGCAATGGAAATGCGTTGTTTCTGCCCGCCCGACAGTTTGTCGCCCCGATCGCCAATCCGGGTTTCGTAACCATTTTCATAATCCATAATAAAGTTGTGCGCGTTCGCGATTTTTGCTGCATAAACAACATCTTCTTCCTGTGCATTTTCCATTCCGAAGGCAATGTTGTTAAAAAAGGTATCGTTGAAAAGAATGGGTTCCTGGTTCACGTACCCGATAAGATTTCTGAGGTCCGTAATCTTCAGGTCGCGCAGGTCATTGTTGTCGATGGTTATCCGGCCATCCGATACATCCCAGAAACGGGGGAGAAGTTCCACCAGGGTTGTTTTTCCACTTCCCGATTGCCCTACCAGTGCAATGGTTTTTCCTTTTTCAACCTTCAGTGAAATATTTTTTAAAACCGGTGTCGAGTTATAGGAAAAGGATACGTTTTCATAATTAATATCCGACTGAAAGTTGTGGATACTCACTGCATCGGCTTTTTGGGTAATCCCCGACGGAGTGTGCAGAATTTTGTCGATGCGTTCCATCGAGGCCAATCCCTTTTCAACACTGTACAAAGCAGTGGAAAAAGCTTTTGCCGGATTTATAATATTATAAAAGAAAACGAGGTACCCGATGAAAGCAGCCGCCCCGAGCGAACTTTCTTCGTTAAGAATTAATTGCCCTCCGTACCACAAAACAATAATAATAACGGTTGTGCCCAGAAATTCACTCATCGGATGTGCCAAAAACCTTCGCCACATCAGTTGATTCATGATGTTGTAGTAGTTGGAATTCTCAATTTCAAACCGTTCGGTGGCTCTTTTTTCGGCATTAAACGCTTTAATGATGCGTAAACCTGAAAGGTCTTCTTCGATGATGGAAAGAATTTCACCCATTTTGTGTTGCCCTTTCCGGCTCTCTTTTTTCAGGCTTTTGCCAATCCGGCCAATAATAAACCCGGCAATCGGGAACATTACAAATACAAAAAGGGTAAGGCTCCAGCTCATGTAAATCATAACTGCAATTGAAACGATGATGAGGATGGGGTTTTTGATCATCATTTCCAGTGAATTCATTATGGAGTTTTCAACTTCTGTTACATCTCCGGTCATCCGGGCCATGATATCGCCTTTGCGCTCGTCGGAGAAAAAGCCCAGCTGGAGCCCGAGTATTTTCCGGTAAATTTTAGAACGGATATCGCGAACTACGCCGTTTCTAATCAACACAATCATGTAGTTGGCCAAATAATAAAAACCGACTTTCAGAAAAACGGTAATGATGATGAAAATACCGATAAAAATCAGGGCTTGTTCGTGGCTGTATTCAACAATAGCCTGGCTGATAAGGTAGTTTGTATATTGCTCGAAGGAAGAAATACTTAACCCCATATCAGGTTTTGCCGTTACCAGCTCCTGGGTTCCAAACAATATTTTCAGTGAAGGGATGAGCAATAAAAATGAAAACGCCCCGAAAATGGCACTCAGAAAATTAAAAACAATGTTCCAAATGAGTTTCCATTTATAAGGTGGAATAAACCGGCGAAGGAGATGTAAAAAGTCTTTCATGATTAATT
>CAYRBS010000170.1:0-5738 GCA_964422335.1 uncultured Mariniphaga sp.
GGAAAGGCCAGGTCGAACCGCAAAAGGAAGAAGGAAACATCGAACCGGAGGCCTGCTCCGGCACCTACAGCAATTTCGTTCATAAACTGCGAAAACTCAAACGGGCTTCCTATGCTGGCGGGGCTCGACTTATGCAACCACACATTTCCGGCATCGGCAAATAAGGCACCCTTAAAAAACCGGTAAATGGAAAATCGGTATTCTCCGTTTGCTTCGAGTTTAATATCGCCTCCCAATTGAAGAAAACCCCTGGTGCTTCCATCCTGAAAATGGGTGCCCGGCCCCACAGAATTGATCTGAAACGCACGGAGGCTATTGGCGCCGCCACTGAAAAACTGTTTTGAATAAGGCAATATGGAAGAGTTTCCGTAGGGTTTGGCCACACCGGTAAAAAAACGCATGGCCAGTTTGTTGTTCACATCCACCGTATAATAACTGCGAAAATCTACACTCAGTTTGGCAAATTGAGAATAGATGGAACCTGCTATGGTAGCCGGATTACCGGAAGTGGGTTTTTCACCGCCGATTCTTTTTGCCAGCGAAAATGCATTTCCGGCCGTTTCGGCTGTACCCTGAAAAAAGAACTGCATTTTTTTAAACGGGATAACCTGCTCGTTGTAGGTAAACGAATAACTGGCCCCTGCTATAAACTGCTCTTCATAACTTTTCTTCAGAAACGGATTGGTTGCCAGCAACTCTTTGAAAGTCTCAGATTCGTTGGCCAGTGAGGTAAAACTCAAACCTACAGGACTAAAATCATGCTGTTTCCTGATATTTTCTTTCCACCGGTAGCCAACACCCAACTGAAAAGTCTGCATATCGAAATAGTGAACCCTTTTCAGGTAGTTGTAGGAAAGTACGAACCGTGTTGTGGGTGTAAAGATGCTGTTTTTAGTGCCGGGATTAAAAGGAGCAAGCAGTTGGGGAAAAGTGATTTCGAGCTGAGGATTAAAGGAATAGGAGTATAAATTTTCGGATTTCCCGCTTAGCTGTGCTTCGTACGATCCCCCCAGTGTGAGGTTTAACAATTCGGCCCCTCTGAATGTATTTCTGTTCAGCAGGCTTAGGTTTATCCTCGGGCCTGCAAAATTGTTCGATTTTGACACCATATCCATTTCTGCCCTGAATGTCCTGCGGGGCATGGTGGTCATTAATATATCCACATCCAGCAAACCAGCAGCGGTTGTATCGTTATCGGCAAATTTTACCTGAACAAATTTGAAATTACCCATTGACATCAACCGGTTCAGGGTAATATTATGGTTCTGCCTCGAATAGACTTCCCCATTCCGGAGGTAAACCGATTTTAATAATCCCCGCGGCCTGATATTCTGATATGATTCGGAGCCGCGAAACACGTAATTCTGGTAATGCAAGGTGTCTGCATTTTTGTCTGAAAACTCCTCCGTTAAAGTGTAATCCTGGTCAATAAAAACACGATTGATGCGGTAAACTGTCAGTGCATCATCCGGGATACTGTCTTTTAATGAAAGTTGAACCGGCACCACGCGATCGGCCGAAGATGTGTCGGCTTTGAAAAGCAAATAGTCGGGATTGAAATAGAAGTACCCTTTGTTTTTCAACACTGCATCAATGCGGTTTCTTTCGGCACGCAAAAGTTCGAGGTTATAATCATTGCCAGGTTTTACCAGGGTTTTTTCTTTTTCTGAAAGGATCGCCTGTTTCAAACTGTCATCAGTAATGGCATAAGTCAGCTCGCCAAAAGTATAAGGTTTGTGAATATAACTGGTGTAGATTATTTTGGCCTTATGTTCTTTTTCAGCAACCTCGTAACCGGTAATCCCGTTAAAAATACCAATATTATACAACCGGGCATCTATAATCGCTGAAGTTGCTCCTGGTTTTACATGGCTCAGATATACCGGTGCTTTTCCCCTTTTCCGGAGCCATTTTCCCAACCAGGTATGAGGAGTGTCGCTGGTTACCATATACAACCACAACCGGGGGCGCATTCCCAGAAAACTTTTATTCGGCTCTGGGCGAATGCCGGTTTCAGCAACCTTCTCAATAAATCGTTTTTTCTTCTTTTTAAGATTTTCGTTGTATTCCAGTTTAACCTCGGCGCCTGTATAAAGCTTTTCACCGGGAGGCAAATGCTTTATCCCGCTGCAGGCCGTAAGCAGTAAACAGGCAAAAATAAAAAGGCTGATATATCGGGTGTATCGTGTCATGGCTGTTCTTCGATTTTGGTTGAATCACTTTTCGTTCTTAGCCTGCTGAATAAATTCTTCCACCAGTTGAAATCGCGGACATAAACGATTCCAATTCCGGTTTCGACCAACTGGCCTTCGATAACCCCTTCGTACTGATTATGCCGGAATCCTTTGAGCCGGTAGCGGCCATCTTGTGTTAACCAGTATTCTACCTGGATATCGCTGGCAATATCGGTTGCCTGGTTTTGCCTGGCCCTTTTTCCTTCCACATCGACGGAGCCCCCGAGCTGAACCGAAAGCCGTTCATCAAAAAGTTGTTTCTTGAGGCCAATTTCCACTTGTGTCCGCCCTTCTGCCTGACCCGACTGATAATCTTCATAAGATTGGATATCAAAATTCATCTCTACTCCGGGTATTACTTTCGAAGTCAGCTGGTTTAACTGGGCAGATAAAAATTTCCCTACCGTTGAACGCACCAGGGTTGAAGTACCGCCCGATTCCGTTTGCAATGGATTTTCCTGAATAAAGCGGCCCAGCACCAAAAGGGCAAAAACCTGTTTGTTCAGCGCCGATTCATCTTCGTTCAGCAAGTTCAGTTTTTGGTTTACAGCGCCCCCCAATATTCCTTTTTCATCAGGCGGCAGTTGTATTTCGAAACTGATAACAGGTTGCAGAATCGGGCCTTTCAATTCCAATAATACCCAGAACGGATATTGTTGTTTATATCCCCCGCTTTCAGCCGCAGTCATTCCCGACATCTGAAAAGCTACAAGGTCGTATGGTGCAGCCCTTACAACATACCTTGCATTGATAGATATGCGAGCATCCAAAGGATCGCCATTCCAGATGATGGTACTTCCGGGCAAAATATCAAATTTGCGTTTTACCACCGATTCGAGCGACACCAGGTAACTGCCTTCTTCTAAATTATAGGCTCCGGTAAGGCTCATTTTTCCGCTTCTGTCGATTGAAAAACTCAGAGCAGCTTCGCCTTTTACCACCAATGAATCGGTGGATGTTGGATCCATTAAAAGCCGCAAAGTGGCCTGTTTATCAATTTCAACAATGGTGGACAGGTCAAATCCCGTAAAACCTGTTGCCGGCGCTTCCGGCTTCCCGTCGCGGTAAAGAATCGGACTCATGGTTTCAGGGCTGTTGAATTCAACAACATCTTCACCCTTATCGGTAGTGAGCCTGTCTTCGGGGACAACAAAAGTGAAATTGGAACCCTGTTTGATTCGCATTCTTCCGTTGATAACCGATTGAGCCATGGGGCCGTTTATATTGATTCTGCTGTCGATGATCATGCGCCCGTAATAATTTTCATTGTCGCGCGAAGTAGTGTTGAGCAACAAAAAGTCGGTTGCCTCTACCTGCAGGGCAAAAACAAAATCGCTGAATTTTTTCATCTGAACAGAGCCATTGATGGTTGCTTTATTCTGACGGGAATCGGACAGGGTAAACGAATTAAACCAGATACCTCCGGGCTTAAACTGAATGGTTTCATTATTGAGGTGAAGCCGGTTATTCAGCACTGCCGGATTTACAAACACATCATTGAAAACCAGGTCGCCTGTAATATCAGGAGCACCGGCAGATCCCTGAATGGTTAAATCGCCCGACAATGTTCCCGAAGATTCGGATATTTGCCCCATTGAAAATGCCTCGATGGTTTTCATCGAAAGCGACTGAACAGCTGTTTTTACACTGATTGAATTATCATCACCATCGGCCATAAAATAACCTGTAGCCGAAAGGTTGTTATCAGGCCCCGATAAATTCACATCCAGGTCAAATTTTCCGGTTTCGGGGTTGGTTGCTTTAATGGTTACATCACCCACCGGAGCCTCTCTGACCAGCAGGTTGCTGATTTTTGCATCGGCAATTACGCCCCAGGTATTGTTTACCCGCTTAAGCAATGCATTTCCATCGATTGTTCCTTTTACGAAACTGGTATCTTTTTCAATAATCCGGGAAATATCATCCAGTTTGAAATTCTTCAGCTCAATATTTAGATCATCATTGAACTGCTGATTGACAGAAGAAACCCTCACCTGGCTAACCGCATTTTGAATAAACAGGTTATGAATTAATAACCCTTCGTCACCGAATTCAATATAGTTTTCCGGGTCTATGTCCCATTGATTGTACATCAGGTGGAAATCGTCAGGGTTGAATGCCAGTTTGTAGTTGCCTTCCGTTTTCGTTATTTGCGAGCGGATTACAAACTTTTTCCTTTGGTCGTCATCAATTGACGAAAGGCCGGCAAGCAGGGTATTGTCTGCCAGTTTACCTTCAATAAGGAAGTTTTCCAGTTTTACCAGGTCATTTGAAACCGCACTGCTCGACAATGAAAAATTCAATTCAGAAGCATCCGACTTTACATCTATAACCAGGCCGGCAATTTCGGTTGTGCCATATACAATCCTGTTCATGGTTGCATTTAATTTCAGGTCGCTGCTTTCACTGTTATAACTTCCCTGGATAATTCCCGGCTGAAACACATTTAACTGTGGGATAAGAATTTGTGAAAGGATGGGGTGGTTATGAAGCTGCATCTCGAAACTAAAATCAGATGGTTTGTTTTCCATGGCCATCTCAACATCGTCGGTTACCGGGAAATAGTGGTTTATAAAACGCCTGAGTTCCGATGGAATATCTATCGGAGATATGGTACCCGTGTATGTTGCATCTAACAGGGGACTGCTGATATTAAATTCACTTTTGCCCGGCTCATTTACAGAAGAGAAAAGCAGCGAATCGAGTGCATAAACCCGTTCATCCTGAGCCACTGTAAGGTTGGCAATTTCAACTTTCCCAAAAAGTTTATCAATCGTTCTTCCATCAAAGTTTGCCGTTACAGCCAACCCGACTCGTATATCCTCTTTCGTAATATGGAGTTTCTGAAGGTCGGCCCCCGGCACATCCAACCGGAACTGATAGAATTCCTCTCCGGGCTCCAAACCCACAAAACCTTCAAAATCGAATACTGCATTTTCATCATCCAGATTTATTTTTCCCAAAAATTCCTGTCCGGTGAGGATTCCATCCAGTGTCAGGTTCTGGTATGTATATCTGTTGAGGTATAGTTCCGTTACTTCGCCTTTGATATCGGCCATTACGGTTTCTCTGTCCAACCCCTGTCCCAATACTTCGGCGGTTAAGGAAACGGGGCCAAAAAGAACTGTATCTTTGAGAAGCCTGCCTGCATCAAATTCGTTCACACTTAGATTTCCACTGAAATTTTCATCCTTGCCAACTATTGCATCAAGGTTAATGGTTCCAAAACTGCTGTTGATGTCAATAGTTGATTCGAATTCCGCGATTTTTCCCTTGAAAACAACTTCTGAATTCATATTTCCAGGGAGTTCAATATTTTCCGGAATAGTTGAACCTGCCAGCATTTCAATATCTTTTTTCCCTGAAATAACTTTCAGGTTTGGAAAATTGTAAAAAGCTTCTTTAACATCGGGTAACCCGGCAATACTGAAATCGGTTTCCAGCTCGGTATTTTCACCGGTTTTTATAAACAGGTTCCTGCCGGTCAGGTTGTTTAACGGTCCG
>CAYRBS010000171.1:0-5724 GCA_964422335.1 uncultured Mariniphaga sp.
ATTGAGGCCGGAAAAGTAGCGGCCCGTGGGATAGAGGCATTTTTAAAAGAATAAGTGTAGCCACATTTTTTTGCCGCATCAAGTGGTCAGCGGGATTCCTTCCGGGCGCCGGTGCTTCCAGCGCCGGTGCGACCAAAGGTAATACGCGGGGTCTTGCCTGATTATTTCTTCCATTTTTTTTACATAAGCAAGCAAAATATCTTTTTGTTGTACTTCCCCGGGATTTTCAATGAGCGGGATAAAACGTGCCACATAGCGGCCACGGCCAATTTTTGTAACATGCTGAAAAAATACCGGCTGGTTGGTTTTGGCTGCAATTTTTTCAGGGCCCGAAAAGAAGGGTGCCTCACGGTTCAGGAAGAGGGTCCAGAATTTAGAGGTTGCCCGAGGTGTTTGATCGGCTCCCAGCCAGAGCGCTGTGGGTATTTTTTTTCGGTGAAACTCAAGTGCAACCCGTGCCGACTGATTGACAGGAATGCACTTTCCTCCCCATTTTTCGCGTGAGTGAAGCAGGAATTTTTCCATGGACTGGTTGCCGCGTATCGGGTTGTAAATCATCAGCCCGAGATGCTTGGCGTGTGTTTGCGAAAAACTGCACCACTCCCAGTTATTGTGGTGCATGGCCAGGATGATAATACTTTTGCCCTCATCGTGGTATTTGTTGATTAAATCCATCCCTTCAAACCGGAGGCGCCTGTTCATTTGTTTTTCGCTAATGCTGTGCAGTTTAATGGTTTCCAGCATTAAATCGGTAAAATGGTGGTAAAAACGGGTGGTAATTTCTTTTTTCTCCTCCTCCGTTTTTTCCGGGAAAGCATAATCCAGGTTTTCTTTTACAACCTTTAGCCTGTAATGAAAAACATGGCGAATAAAAATATACAGGAAGTCGGAGATAAGGAAAATAACCCAAAACGGAAGGAGTGAAATGAGGTACAAAAAACCGGCAAGAAGTTGATTTCTTATTTTTTTCAGAAACCCCTCGTGGTAGCGTTTGTCTTTTATTGCCCGTTTGTTGTCCATCGTTTTTAAATATACGGAATTAATTGAAAATTTTCTTATTCCTGTAACGGCACGTTTTTGGGCCGTTTGTGCTTCCAGCGTTTGTGCGACCAAAGATAATATTCGGGCTGCTCCCTTATTGTTTCTTCCAGCTTTTTAATATAGGCTTTCATTATCTCGGTTTCGCTGAAATTTTCAGGGTTTTCAAACAGTACTTCGAACGCGGTTTCGTAAACTCCCTGCTCTATTTTTACCGTTTTCTGGAATATTACCGGGAAATTAAAACGGCGCGAAATTGCAGCCGGTCCCGGGTAAAACATGGCCTCCTGGTTCATAAACCGGAGCCAGAATTTGTGAAATAACGGAGGTGTCTGGTCGCCGGCCAGCCAAATAAATACCGGATCATTTTCTTTTTGGGCTTTTATTATCCGGCGCAGAACCTGGGAGTTTGGCACCATTTCGGCCCCCATTTTTTCCCTGTTTTTGTTCATAAATTCATTGTACCGGTGGTTGTGGAGCGGTTTATAAACCCCCAGTATTTTATGCTTTACGAACAGCGGCAGGCAACTGCTCCACTCCCAGTTGTTGTAATGCATGGTGAGAACCACCACACTTCTGCCTTGTTCGAAATAACGGTTGACAGTTTCCCCGTTTTTTACGATCATCCGTTTTCTGAACTGATTCTCCTTCATTCCCCCTAATTTTATCACTTCCAGGGTTAAATCGCTAAAATGCTTGTAAAACAAGCGTGCCGTTTTTTGAATTTCCGGTTCCGTTTTTTCCGGGAATGAATTTTTCAGGTTTTCAATCACCACATTTTTACGGTATCTCATTACATAATATACAAACAAATAAAAAAGGCCGGACAGCAAGTAGATTACCCCGAAGGGCAATTTTGCCAACTGCTTTAAAAAGAAGATGCCCGTATTTGAAGAAAAATTGCCGTTCATGTCAAATTCTAAGAAGCCGTAAAATTACATTTTTTCGGCCCGAACAGGTTAAAAAACCTTTTTCCTTTTTATCTTCGGGGCATAAAAATTACCCATCATGAAACGATCATGGCAAAATTTTGCAACAAAGATGGATCATTTTAGAGCGAGTTATATCGGGTACCTTTTAAAATTAACAATTATAGTGAGATGAAAATTCGATTAATATTTGTTTTGACTATGAGTACTTTGGGGCTTTTTGCCCAGCAAACATATATTGCCCATCGCGGAGCATCGTACCTGGCGCCTGAAAATACGGTAGCCTCGGCCAACCTGGCATGGGAACTGGGCGCAGATGCCGTGGAAGTGGATGTTTACCTTGCAAAAGATAACCGGGTGATGGTCATTCACGATAAAGATACCAAAAGAACATCATCAGGGAAAAAGAACCTTGTGATAGAAGATACTCCCTCCATGGTATTGCGCGATTTGGATGTAGGGAGCTGGAAAGATGAAAAGTTCAAAGGTGAAAAAATCCCTTACCTCTCGGAAATTCTTGAAACCGTTCCGGAAGGAAAACAGCTGGTGGTAGAATTAAAGAGCGGCAGGGAGGTGATACCCCATCTGCAAAGGGTGGTTGAAAAAAGCGGGAAAGAAGATCAGGTTATTTTCATCAGTTTTGGCTGGAAAACCATTCTTGAAACCAAAAAAACGTTTCCCGATAATAACTGCTACTGGTTAAGTTCCTCAAAAAATGGGTTGAAAAAAAGAATGAAACAGGCAGCCGAAGCAGGCCTCGAAGGAATTAATCTTAGTTATAAAATTGTGGATGAGGATATTGTGGAACAGGCAAAGGCAAACAACCTCGAGGTGCTGGTTTGGACCGTAAACGATCCGGCAGTTGCCAGGGAGATGACCGGTTTGGGCGTAGTTGCCATTACAACCGACCGGCCCCGCTGGCTGAAAGAAGAGGCAGGCACCCCGTAATTTTATTCATATAAATCCCCGCGTTGGCTTAGCAGAATTGCAATGGGCCGCGTATCATCGAATTCAGCCATAATTATTATAAGGATTACAGTGATTGGAACGCTGAGAAGCATGCCGGTGATCCCCCACATTACACCCCACAACGCCAGGGTGAGGAACACTACCAGGGGACTGATGTTTAACGAATTTCCCATAACCCGTGGCTCAACGAGGTTCCCGACAATCAATTGAATGGCACCCACAATGGTCAGCACCAAAAGGGCAGGGGTGAATTCGCCAAATTGAAGCAGGGCAAATATGGTGGGGAAAAGTGTAGCAATCAGTGAACCAATGGTGGGGATAAAATTCAGTACAAAAATAAGAAAGGCCCAGAATACCGGGGCGTCAACGCCAATTATCATCAATACCACGAAACTTAAAAAACCCGTAAGTAAGCTGACCACGGTTTTTAGGGCAATGTAATTGCTAATGGAGTGATCAATTTTTTTTATCAACCCCGAAATTTTTTCATAACGTTTTTGCTCCGGGTACATGGCTTTAATTTTTCGTGGTAAAATGGGTTCTTCCAGCAAAAGGAAAATGAGGAAAATCAACACGGTAAATGCATCGCCAAAAATGTTGGTGAGGGTGGAAAAAATCTTTGAAAGAATTCCGCTAAATTCCATGTCGCTGGCAAAATCGCTGAGAACTGACTGTAAATCAATATCGAACCGGTTATTTACAGTCCGGGTGATTTTGTTGATGTTCTCTTCATAAACAGGCAATGTCTCGGACAGTTGCTGAATATTCCGTGAGATCATATCTACCGTAAAAACAAGGAAAATGAGTAAGATTAATGATGAGATAGAGGTTAATAACCATTTGGGAGATCGGTTTATGTATTTAACTTTTGCCAGAATTTTCCGGGTTACACGGATCAAAAACAAAAAAAGCACTGCCAGTATAAACGGAATAATAATTCCCTGGGCGTAAATTAATACAACCACCAGGGTAATCAGGATGAGGAATACGTAGATTTTTTTTGTCGCTTCCATTTATTGTTTGATTTTAGTTTCAACTTTCAGTTAATGATTTCATTTTCAGGTAAACTCCATTCCTCCCGCATGGAAATTCCGAGTGTTTCAAGTTCCTTCAAAACCGGATTGGAAACAGCCGGTATTACGGGCAGAAGAACGCCGGTTTCGTTGAGGGTTCCGTCCAGTATAAATTTTATTGCGATGGCTGCAGGAAGCGCTGCATTGCGGGCAATGGCGGTGTTCCTTTCATCGCCAAAATGAACCATTCTTCCTTTGACGACTTCCCGTCCGCCATTTTGTTTTTCAACCAGGAATGAATGCAATACAATTACCATGTCGCGGGCGCCCGGCGGGAGTATCATTTTTTCCTGCATTAACGCAGAGGTGAGTTCGAAGGTAGAACCTTCCTGTATTTTTACCCGCATTTTATCGAAAAAACCGAGCCAATCCAGGGCAATAATGGCGGGGCTTTCCAGGCCGAGGTTTAATTTTTCGGCAACTTTCTCTTTTACATTTCCCGGGTAAACACCCATTTTGCCGGCAACAACTTCTTTGTAACTTTTGCTGTCGAAATCCGTTTTTTTATGGCTGGTCATTTCCAGCGATTTAATGGCATCCATGCTCTCGCACCAGTTGGGATAACGCAATGTTCCACGGTACATGGTTTCAATCTCATTTAGATTGTACAGGTTTTTGTATATAAGTGAATTGCGGTTGGGGTAGGCTTCCATTTTTCCAATTTCAGGGATGTTAATCTGAAGCGGGTTTTTCATCAGGTTTTCAGGCGAAATCTCCATTTTTTGGCCGTTTTCCAGGAAGGTTGCCCCGTTGTTGCCTTCCATTAACGCCTCTTGCGGTGACCATGAAAATTTATGCCTGAATGGATTATCGGTTTCTTCGGGTGCAGGAAGGGCGCCACTGAGGGAATAAAACTCCCTGATTTTTCCGCCTTTCTGTTTTATCTGTTCAATCATCCGGATGGCCGTCATGTGGTCGAATCCGGGTATGGCCCCCATTTCGTTTAGAATTAATATGCCTGCCTTTTTGGCTTCCGGTTCCAGGTCCTTTATTTCTTGCGATTCGTACGACGTGGTCACCAGGCTTTTTTTGTGTTTCAGGCACATTTTTGCGACGGAAATATGGTGGGTGGGTGGCAGCAGGCTCACAACAGCGTGGTGGCCGGCAACCAGTTTTTCAAGCAGCGCTGTATTGTTGGTTGTCCAGCCCACAGCGGTACCGTTTTTTCTCCCGTCGAGCAAAGCTTCTGCTTTTGCTTTGGTGCGGCTGGCGACGGTAAGTTCAAAACCGTTGCTGAGTAAATAATCAACCATTGGCCGGGCAACCATTCCGGCGCCCAGAATTAATACTTTCTTCATTTATACTCCTCTCTGTCTGATATACTTTTTTTGTTGTTATTGTTGTATTTTTCAGGTAAAATGTAAAAGTCGGGATTTTTTTCTAACTAAATGCGATATTTTGTACAATTGTTTAAAGGAGAAAGATGTTGCGAATCGGGTTGATTTTTACATCCGCTGTTTCATTTGGTTTTCGGAGGATGAAAAATACTCGCCTTATTTTTTAGTTTTGTAAGTTGTTTGCCGCATTTGTTATCTTTAACCAAAAATTAATTGATCATGCCAGCTAAATCAACCTTTTTATCCCTGGTAATGTTTGCCTTTCTGGGGTTATCCTGTTCCAATTCTGAAGAAAACTGGACCCATTTCAGGGGTTCGCAAATGAACGGCCATGCCGAAGTGGAAACCGCTCCGCTCGAATGGAGCGAAAATTCCAAC
>CAYRBS010000172.1:0-5714 GCA_964422335.1 uncultured Mariniphaga sp.
TCTTCCTGATTCGTTTCTTTTTCATTATTGGAATCTGAACAGGAAAATGCCGTTGACAAAACGAGCATTACGATTCCAATGGTCCGAATTCTATTAAAAACCCCCTTTTTCATTGCTTTAAAATATTCCATAAACTTTTCTTTATCATTATTATTTACAAAAGTTACTCAATAATTTTTAAAAAGAAAGACCTTATCCGGTAAGAAAGCCGGATACAACTGCGTGCTGAAAAAAAGACAGGCATGTACCATCTATTCCCACTCTTCCTCCAATACATAATTTGAAACTTCGGTCAGCTGCTCGTCGCTGAACTGGGGGAAACCTGCCATCGGCGGATAGTCCATTCGTTTTCGCCCGGGGTCTTTAATCCATTGTTTCAGGCTTTCCAAATCGTTTTCATAATCGGGCGTAACCTCATCCATGGGCGGCCCTACCAACCGGCTGGTGGCTGCATGGCAAACGGCGCAATTGGTTTCGAATATTTCCTGTCCCGGCCCGGAAGCCGCTTCTTCTCCTTCCTCCTTCGGGAGCAACAGGTTTTCGTGGGCCTGTTTCACATCTTCCCAGTGTGCATCGGTACGTTGAGCCACCATTTGTTTATGGGTTTCCAGCGCACTTTCGCGGTACATGTGCCTTCCGGTTCCCATAAAACCTACCAGCAGGGTAAGCAACCCCACAACCCAGTAAAACCGTTTTCCCATCCCCTGGTGGGATTCATCCTGCATTTTCCAGAGCTGATACAAAACAACTGTGGCAATGGTTGCCCCGGCCAGGATTACCCAGAACAAGCCCCAGGTGATCCCTTTGGCAGGCAGTGTTAAAAACAGCAACGGGCCAAAAACAAACTGCATCCCCGTGGCCACCAGCGCCAGGTTCACCATCTGTTTTTTGATTTCGGTTTTGGAAAGGTTCTCAAACTTCCCCTCCGTTTTAAATCCTTTTCTTCCGAACCAATATGCCAGAAAAAGGCCGGTTACAGCCATACTGGCGGTAATAAAATGGAAATATCGCGGGAAAACGTTGGGCAGGGTGAGCGCATCGGTAAAACCCTGTACTTCGCCCCATTTTTCAGGGAAAAGCATCAGGTTGATGTTGGTAAGAAAAATAAAGGGAATGAGCAGGAAGCTGCCACCCCCAATTAACATGATACCGAGGTGCATGGGTTTATTGTCAGCCAGTCTGTCCCACGTGTATTTATGGAGGTAAAGAAACAAAAATGCCAAAGCTACCCAGGGGACGATGGAAATCCACATATACCCGGTGAGTGCATTGGCTGAATAAAAATAAAGGGTGTAAAATACATTGATGGTCAACAACGGTGCAACCCCCAAAACCACCGCGAGGCTTTTGTTCACGGTAATAGTAGCTGCAATTTCGCGGGCAAACCGGTCGTAGTCCTTATTTTTTTGGCCCCGAATTTCGTACCAGAAAGTAAGTATGCTACCACCCACCATCAGGTTGATGAACAGAATGTGCAACAAAAAAGAAAACACAATGATAAAAACCAGCAACCATTCAGGCATTGGCAGCTCGAGGGGAATATCTTTCGGAACCGGGATCTGAGAAATTATAGCAGGTATCATTCTTCTGAATTTTGAATTTCGTTCATTACATCTTTTACATCCACTCCTTTAATTTGAGGGCCTTCCAGCATTCGTGGCCGTTTTTGCTGTTCGGCAATATAAGAGGCAAGTGCATCCATCTCGGCATCGTTCCCCGGGAAAGGGGGCATATAATACCTCACATTATGCATATTTTTCATATAGGCTGCCATGGGTTCTACCTCCAGCGGTTTTTCGGTGCCGTACATCCGTTCAAACTTTCGCACCACCGAGCTGATACCATGGGTGGTATGGCAGCGGGAACAGGCGAGGGAAAACACCGCTTCGCCGGCATCTGTTTTGTTTTCTTCGGTTATTTCCGACAGGAAGGAATAGGGCGTGTGTTTCAGCATGCCGGTTTCCTGGTACAGCGGGTATTCCTCCTTCAAAAGGCCATTTCCATACATATATTCGCCAATTACATAAGGTTTGCGAATGAACTCACGCAACCTTTCAAACGTACCCAGGAACAGAAATGAGGCAAGCACCGGAATAAACAGCAAATGTTTAGGCAGACGCCGGGGAGAGAATGTTCCCAAAATTCCAATGGCAAAACCAATGGCCACCACCCAAATCATCACTGTAACCAATGAACTGTACCAATCCTGAAACTGCTGCGTACCAAGTGCAACCGGCAGGTTCCCAATCATCGCACGCGGAATGTGCCAGTAGTAGAGGAAAGCCCCGGCAGCAGCAAGCGGCATCCACAACAATATCCAGAAAGAGATGTATTTCAGAATCCCGGCTTTCCACTTATCCTTCCTTTTCATTGCATAAGCCACAAACATCAGTGCAACGCACCCGGCCATCATCATGGCAACGGGAGTCCGGAAGGTAAGTTGCGGAAGGTAAAGCGGGTTCAGGAAGCCGCTGACGAGCGATTTTTTTTCTTCCCAGCTGCCCGGATCCATCATAAAACCAAGAATACCCACAATGATGGCCATGGTTAGAAATGAAAAGATACTGAGCCAAACGCCAAAAAGAATGTGTTGCCTTTTCCGTTTGGGCGATTCGTTCGATTTTTTCCAGGTGAGAAAATAAATCATGATAAAAATTACCTCCAACACAAAAACAATCCATTCGGAAAACCAGGCAAAATAAAATACCCGGATGAGACTCCCGATGGAAGCAGGATTGGCCAGCGAAGTGGCAAACCATATTCCCACACCGGTGAGGGCGCCCACTGAAGTGGTAATAACAAACGCAAAAAACATCAACTTGCGGGCCATTTCGTCCCAGGCTTTCCCTTCTTCCGGTTTTGTTTTACTTTTTAGGTAGCCCCTGAATTCGAGAATGGTTACCAACGGCGCAAATCCCACTGCCAGTGCATGATTGATTATAACGTGAATAATCGCAATCACCGCAATCAGCATCCGGTTGCCCATAAAATCGAGATGAAATAATGGAAAGTCCATAGAATCCTGGTTTTTTTTATTTGCCGAAAATATAAGAATAATTTCCGTTTGTCCGTCCGACAAATGAACAAAAAACCGGAATAAAATTGGATTGGAAAAAATTAGTTTGGGGCTATTACTACGAAAAAAAACTTCATCTTGCTGTTATTTCGAGGATGTACCCAAAAATTTTGGGCATAATAAGGCTTTAACAAATTGGGGAGTCGGACTTTCCAAAGTCCGACACAATTTCTTCGACTTGGGAAAGTCGAAGTCCCGAGCAAAATCTGTCATTGGCATCCGCTGAATTTGCTCTTGTTGCGAAATGACATAATCCTGAAGGGATATTCGGTGTTCAGGATGAATTTACAGTAAAATGACGTACAAACCGATCAAACAATCAAACGATTCTCTTGTTTCTAAAATATTAAATAATAAATAATAAATTAGCACAAGTTTAATATTACAAACAGTCAATAAATCAAAAAAAAAACAAAAAAAATGGAAGAAAAAAATCCGCACAATGAAGCTTACAACGCGAATGACGAAAGCAAATGCCCGGTTACGGGTGCGGGGGCTGGTGGCGGCACATCAAACCGCGACTGGTGGCCAAACAAGTTGCATGTGAACATCCTGCGCCAGCACTCTGCGAAGTCGAACCCAATGGATGAAGATTTCAACTACGCAGAGGAGTTCAAGAGCCTTGACCTGGCTGCTGTGAAAAAAGATCTCACCGAATTGATGACCGACTCCCAGGACTGGTGGCCGGCCGATTTTGGCCATTACGGGCCGCTTTTTATCCGTATGTCATGGCATAGTGCAGGTACGTACCGCATTGCCGATGGACGCGGAGGCGGAGGTACCGGAAACCAGCGCTTTGCGCCGCTGAACAGCTGGCCCGATAATGTTAGCCTCGACAAAGCCCGCCGTTTACTCTGGCCCATCAAACAAAAATATGGCAGGAAACTTTCGTGGGGCGACCTGATGATTCTGGCCGGTAATGTGGCACTTGAATCGATGGGTTTCAAAACCTTTGGGTTCGCCGGCGGACGTGAAGACATTTGGGAGCCCGAGGAAGATATTTACTGGGGCTCGGAAGGTGAGTGGTTAGAAGACCAGCGCCACGATGAAAAAGGGGAGCTCGAAGGACCGCTTGCTGCGGACCACATGGGACTGATTTACGTGAACCCGGAAGGGCCAAACGGAGAACCGGATCCCAAAAAGGCCGCACATTACATCCGGCAGTCGTTCGCCCGCATGGCGATGAATGATGAAGAAACCGTTGCGCTGATAGCAGGCGGGCACACATTTGGGAAAGTGCATGGAGCGGCTCCCGATGATAACCTTGGCCCCGATCCTGAAGCCGCCCCCATCGAAGAACAGGGCCTCGGCTGGAAAAATAAATTCGGCAAAGGAAATGCGGAAGACACCATTACCAGCGGTCTTGAAGGAACATGGACGAAAACTCCGACACAGTGGAGCAATAACTTTTTGGAAAATCTTTTTGATTACGAATGGGAACTGACCAAAAGTCCGGCTGGCGCTTACCAGTGGAAACCCAGAGGACAGGCAGGCGCCAACAGTGTGCCCGATGCCCACATTCCCGGAAAAAGAAACCAGCCGTTTATGCTTACAACCGACCTTTCCCTGAGATTTGACCCTGAATATGAAAAAATCGCACGCAGGTTTAAAGAAAATCAGGATGAGTTTGCCGATGTATTTGCCCGTGCATGGTTTAAGCTTACACACCGCGATATGGGGCCAAAATCACGCTACCTTGGGCCGGAAGTTCCGGCAGAAGACCTGATCTGGCAAGACCCCATCCCGGAGGTTTCCCATAAATTGATTGACGAAAATGACATTACTGCACTGAAAGGGAAAATACTCGATTCAGGGTTGTCTGTTTCGCAACTCGTATCTGCTGCCTGGGCATCGGCTTCAACTTACCGCGATTCCGACAAGCGCGGCGGTGCAAACGGTGCCCGTGTTCGGCTGGCTCCGCAAAAAGACTGGAAAGTAAACAACCCGCAGCAACTGGCCAAAGTGCTGAATACATTGGAAGGCATTCAAAAAGAATTCAATGATGCCGGGGGTGAAAAACAGGTTTCACTGGCCGACCTTATTGTTTTGGGCGGATGCGCCGCCGTAGAAAAAGCAGCAAAAGATGCCGGTTTTGATCTGACGGTTCCTTTTACTCCGGGGCGTGCCGATGCTTCGCAGGAACAAACCGATGTGGAAGCATTCGAACCGCTGGAACCGCTTGCCGACGGTTTCCGCAACTATTTGAAAACAAAATACATGTCCACTACCGAGGAAATGCTGATAGACCGCGCACAATTGCTGGCGCTTACTCCCCCGGAGTTGACTGTTCTGATTGGCGGAATGCGTGTACTGAACACCAATTTCGACGGGTCGAAACACGGTGTTTTCACCGACAGGCCGGAAACGCTCACAAACGACTTTTTTGTGAATTTGCTTGATATGGGAACAACCTGGAAAGCAGCTTCAGAAGATGAAGAAGTGTTTGAAGGTCGCGACCGGAAGACAGATGAAGTAAAATGGACAGGTACCCGTGTTGATCTTATCTTCGGTTCGAACTCAGAATTGAGGGCCCTTGCTGAAGTTTACGCAAGTGCCGATGGAAAAGAAAAGTTCGTACACGACTTTGTGACAGCATGGAACAAAGTGATGAACCTCGATCGTTACGACCTGGCGTAAA
>CAYRBS010000173.1:0-5661 GCA_964422335.1 uncultured Mariniphaga sp.
TCGCCGCCAAAAACCATGGAGCGCAATCCGCCGGCCTGCTCAATACTGTAATCGATGGTTGGTTCAAAACCCACAATGCAACCGGTATCCACTTTCAGCACTTCGTTGTTGAGTTGCTTTTCAATCACCGTTCCCCCGGCATGGATAAAAGCATTTCCGTCGCCCTGTAATTGTTGCAAAACAAAACCTTCCCCGCCAAAAAAGCCGGCTCCCAGTTTCCGGCTGAACGTAACAGATATTTTCGTGCCCAGGGCAGCACATAAAAAGGCATCGCGCTGCACAACTATGCGCCCGCCCAATGCGGCCAGGTTCAACGGGATAATTGTTCCCGGGTAGGGCGCCGCAAAAGCCACATGCTTTTTTCCCCAGCCCTGGTTGCTGAAATGCGTTAAAAACAGTGACTCGCCCGTTATTAAACGCGAACCGGCCGACAGCAGTTTGTCGAAAAATCCGGCATTCACATTGGAGCCGTCGCCCATTCTCGCGGAAAATTCTATCCCGTCTTCCATATACAACATGGCGCCTGCTTCGGCAATAACCGTTTCGCCCGGGTCGAGTTCAACTTCCACTAACTGAACATCGTGCCCCAGAATTTTATAATCAATTTCGTGCGATTGCATCATTATTTATGTTTTACTTTTAGCGGAGTTAAAGTTAACTATTTGAATTCATTCATTATGGGAAATAAGTGCAGATTTTTTCCGACCTTTGCAAAAATTTGATTTTCAAAAATGAACAGAAATTTCAATAAAGGCCGAACGGGCAAACCCGGGATTAAATCCCGCGGGAGATTGGAAAAAACAGAGCGGGAAGGCCGGCGGCCTGCCGGAAGAAAAAAAGTGATACAGCTAAAGAAAAGGGCCCGGCCCACCTTCAAAAAAGAGACTCCTAATCCTCGCAGCCGGATAACTAAAACTGCCACTACGGGCGAAATGCGCCTGAACCGGTTTATTGCCAATGCGGGTGTTTGTTCGCGGCGCGAAGCCGATAAATACATCGCCGCCGGGCTGGTTTCGGTAAACGGGACCATTGTTACCGAAATGGGGGTAAAAGTTAAAATGTCGGATGATGTCCGGTTCGACGGCAGGAAATTAAATGCGGAGAAAAAAATATACCTCTTGTTGAACAAACCCAAAGATTTTGTGACCACCACCGACGATCCCCATGCGGAAAAAACAGTAATGAGTTTGTTACGAAATGCCTGCGACGAACGGATATACCCGGTAGGCCGCCTCGATAAAAGTACCACCGGCGTATTGCTCTTCACCAACGATGGGGAGCTGTCCGACCGTTTAACCCACCCCAGTCACAACGTGAAAAAAATCTACCAGGTTACACTCGATAAACCGGTGAGTAAAAACGACCTGCTCCAGATTGCCGAAGGGGTGCAGCTGGAAGACGGCCCCATCTCTGCCGATGCCGTAAGTTTTATCGACCCGGAGAACAGAACCGAAATTGGCCTGGAAATCCACTCCGGCCGAAACCGCATTGTACGCCGCATGTTCGAGCACCTTGGCTACCGCGTAAAAAAACTCGACCGTGTTTACTTTGCAGGGCTCACCAAAAAGAACCTTCCCCGCGGGAGATGGCGGATGCTGGCAAAAAGCGAGGTTCAGTTCCTGAGAATGAAATAGGAATTTATTCCACAACATTCAGGCATTTATTCATGTAATTTTATTTGACTTTCTTCTACTAATACCCCAGTTTTGGAAAAGGAATTTTTACAAATTATCAAGGGGAACCAGGGCATCATCCATAAGGTGTGCAACATGTATTGCGATACAGAAGAGGACCGGAGCGATCTTTTCCAGGAGATTGTAGCCCAGTTGTGGAAGGCATTCCCGACATTCAGGAACGAATCGAAAATAACCACCTGGATGTACCGGGTGGCATTAAATACAGCTATTACTTCGTTCAAAAAAAATAAACGAAGGCCTGACCAAAACCAGTTGACACATGAAAATTTTCAGGTTGCCGATGTAAACCAGGAGGCTGAAACCGAAGAGGACATCCGGCTTCTTCACCACGCCGTAGCGCGACTTACAGGCATTGAAAAATCGATTATCCTGTTATTTCTTGAAAACAAAAAGTATGAGGAAATTGCCGAAATTACCGGTATTACCCAAAATTATGTAAGGGTTAAAATGAACAGGATCAAGAAAAAACTGAAAAAACTGATGGATAAGGAGGAATAGGGAAAATGGAACTTAATGATTTAAAAAAAACATGGGAACAGCTTCCTGCCGGCAAAGAGCTGGATGAAAATCAAATCAGGGAAATGCTCCGCCAGCGAACAAAAAATTTAATCGAACGGATCGATCGCAACATCCGGATTGGTTTTGTTGTGCTGTTCATTTTGATTGTTTTATTTATTCTCGACGATTTCGTTTTTGGCCCTATGCTCATAAAAGAATTGGAAGCCAACGTGCAAATGCCCGGATGGCTGGAATTCCTGAGCATTTTCAGTAATATTCTCATTTTAACCACATTTATCTATTTTGTTTTCAAATATTACCGCGTTAAAAAAAGCTGTGATTTTTCCTGCAACCTGCGCGAATCCCTGGAGAAAATTATGAGTACCCTGCAAATTTACCAACGGTTATTCTACCTGGCGCTCATCACTTTAACCCTTGCGATGGCATTGCAATTTATTTCCGGAATGTATTCGGGAATGACTTATGGAATCGAAACCGGGGATATTCTTTTAGCTGAAGTGCCGCTCAGTAAGTGGCTTATAGTTACCGGCGCAGGACTGGCAATACTGGCTTTAATGGTTGGCGGCATCTACCTGCTCATGCGCTGGGGATTTCGCCGGCTTTACGGAAACTACATCAGCATATTAAAACAAACACTGCAGGAACTAAACGAAATTGACAATTAATTAATCCTGAATGGATCCGGGTTTTCCCAAAGGTTGTTATTTTTGGTAATTCAACTTTAAACTGAAAAAATGACACTCATAAAATCCATTTCCGGAATCAGGGGAACCATTGGCGGCAAACCGGGCGAAGGCCTCAGCCCGCTCGACGTGGTAAAATTTACCGCAGCCTATGCGGCATGGGCAGCACAAAATTCAAAAAACAAAAAATTAAAAATTGTAGTGGGCCGCGACGCCCGGATATCAGGTGAAATGGTAAGTTCGCTGGTTGTTGCCACCCTCAACGGAATGGGATGCGATGTAGTGAACATCGGCCTGGCTACCACCCCCACCACCGAGATTGCCGTTACAGAAGAAAAGGCCGACGGTGGACTGATCCTTACCGCCAGTCACAACCCCAAACAGTGGAATGCCCTTAAATTACTGAATAATAAAGGGGAATTTCTAAACGCCGGGGAAGGAGAAAAAGTACTTGAACTGGCCGAAACGGGTGAATTTTCGTTTGCCGGTGTGGATGAACTGGGAACGGTCGTGGAAAAAGATTATACCACCCTGCATGTTCAAAAAGTGTTGGGGCTGGAACTGGTAGATAAAACCGCCATTGAAGCAGCCGGTTTTACAGTGGCGGTAGATGCCGTTAATTCAGTGGGCGGAATTGCCATGCCTGCATTGCTCAGGGCACTTGGAGTACTCAAAGTGGTGGAAATTAACTGCGAACCCAACGGGCAGTTTGCCCACACACCGGAACCTGTTCCTGAAAACCTGGCAGAAACCGCGGAAATCATCCAAAAAAGCAACGTGGACGTAGGGTTTGTGGTTGACCCGGACGTGGACCGCCTGGTCATCATCAACGAAGACGGAAGCATGTTTAGCGAAGAATACACGCTGGCGGCGGTGAGCGATTACGTGTTAAGCCAAACGCCCGGCAGCACGGTTTCCAACCTTTCGTCGAGCCGCGTGCTGCGCGATGTAACCGAAAAACACGGGCAAACTTATACTGCATCTGCCGTGGGCGAGGTAAATGTAGTGGCAAAAATGAAAGAGACCAACGCCGTGATTGGCGGCGAAGGAAACGGCGGGGTCATTTACCCGGCCAGCCACTACGGCCGCGATGCACTGGTAGGCGCCGCCCTGTTCCTCACGCATCTGGCAAAAAAGGGAATGAAATGCTCGAAACTGCGGAAAACATACCCTGACTACTTCATGTCGAAAAACAAAATAGAGCTGACTCCGGAAATCGATGTCGATGAAATTCTTATGAAAATGAAAGAAAAATACAGCCATGAAAAGGTGAACGACATCGACGGGGTAAAAATTGATTTTGAAGACTCGTGGGTGCATTTGCGCAAATCCAACACCGAACCGATTATCCGTATTTATTCAGAAGCAAAATCAACTGAAGAAGCAAACGGCCTGGCTCAAAAAATGATTGAAGAAATCAAATCGATTGTTTAGTGTAAAGTTAATTTTAAGCTGTCATTTCGAATCCGCCGGCTGGCGGATGAGAAATCTGCTCCTATAAAAAAGATTTCTCCTCATTCTTCGTCGAAATGACAGCTTTTATTATTTGACCGTTGCCACCACACCGGAAACATTCGCTTAACAATTCGTTATCATTTGGCTGTTGAAATTTAAATTTTCAATATGTTTTTGTTATACAGTGAGTTATCACTATGTGTTTTTGTGAATGCAGATTATCTTTGCTGCGAAAACCAGGAACAAGTGACATTAAACATCTATTTTCAAAAACTTGAATGGAATGAAAAAGAAAAAGAATATAGGAATTGTAGCCCACGACAACCGTAAAAAAGACATTATGGAGTGGGTTTCGTATAACTGGAAAGAGCTGGCACAACATAATTTGATATGTACCGGCACCACCGGAAGGCTGGTGGAAGAAGCGCTTACTGAAAAGTGTGGGGAATACGGGGTGGTTCCACCGACCGTTACCCTTTTAAAATCCGGTCCGTTGGGCGGCGACCAGCAACTGGGTGCTCTGATTGTGGATGGGAAAGTGGATATCCTGATCTTTTTCTGGGACCCCATGCAGCCACAGCCGCACGATGTGGATGTAAAAGCCCTGCTGCGGATTACGGTTCTGTATAATATTCCGACTGCCTCGAACCGTTCGACAGCTGATTTTTTAGTGTCGTCAGAATTATTTCACGAAAGCTACCAGCCAATTTTAAAAAATTATAAGTCGTACATTAAACGGGATGTGGATTTGGGTTGAACAATTTGAAAACCTTCATGCGACTCTTTTCATTTTGATGACCTCTATTTCTGCACCTTTTTGAGCTGATTCTTCAGCCCTTTTAAGAATATCTTTGGTCATCTTTGCATCAAGGTAATACTCACCACAGTTTTCACAAATCATAGCTGGTACATCCTTGATGACAATGATTGTTCCCTCGCGTTCAAGGGTAACAGTTGTTGTTCCTTGATGTGTTTTCCCGTTTTTACAAATTACACATTCCATGATAATTACTTTTTTGTTTTGTTGTTTGGCACGGTATTTTTTGTTTCCCACTAACGGGGCACAAATATGAAACGTTCGCATTCAATTTTTGGAATCCAATAAAAAATGTTTCACTCCTTCAGATTCTCCTCAAACAACTTAAAAATCCGTTTGTACTCATCGGTCCAGCTGGCGGGTTCTTCAAAACCATGGGGTTCTACCGGGTAAACGGCCAGTTCCCAGTTTTCTTTGCCAAGTTCGATGAGTCGCTGCGAGAGCCGCACGATGTCCTGAAACTGCACGTTGTCATCCACCATTCCATGGC
>CAYRBS010000174.1:0-5618 GCA_964422335.1 uncultured Mariniphaga sp.
GAAAAAATCGAGCGACAACAAACGGGTCCCTGTGGGATCGAGTTTGTGTGGTTTCGTTTTATCCATAATCTGTCAATGATTCAGTTTTATTTTGATTCAGTAATTCTGTGTTCCGTTAAAAAAAAAGTAACTCCCCGGCAAGGCTACACATATTTAAAGCGTTTAATATTTTTCTTGGGCGTTTTTTCAAACTCTTCGCTCACCACTTCAAATGCAGTAATCTGCTCATATTTGGGTAATTCAGCATTTAATTTTTTACGGTTTGCCTCCATAATCCCGGAAATATCTTCCATAGGAACTCCATCGGTTTTCATTGCCTCAGAATCCGGAAACACTTTAGCCACGAGGCTGCCCCGGCGATCGGAAACAACACATTCGGCAACATACGGCATATTGGTAATTTTAGCCTCTATTTCTTCCGGATAAATATTTTGTCCGGAGGGCCCCAGTATCATATTCTTGGAGCGTCCCCGTATGTAAATAAAATTATTTTCATCTATCACGCCAAGGTCGCCGGTTTTTAACCACCCGTCTTCGGTAAAAACTTCTTTGGTAGCCTTTTCATTTTTAAAATAACCGGTCATTACATTATCGCCGCGCACCTGGATTTCCCCTACTTCACTGAACGGCTCCTTCGAATCGATCCGCACTTCCATGCGGTCAACCAGCCGACCGGCCGAACCGGGCATGGTTTTGTCCCACGCTTCATAACTGATGAGTGGCCCGCATTCGGTCATTCCGTAGCCAATAGTAAAACGGAAATCAATCTGCCTGAAAAATTTTTCCACATCGGCACTGAGCGGCGCCCCGCCAATTACAATTTCGAAAAAGCGGCCACCGAAGGTTTCTGTGAGCTTCTCTTTTATCTTTTTCAAAATGACTTTTTTAATCCCCGGCGTTTTCAGCAAAACCTTCATTACCGGTTTTTCAATGGTGGGCAGAATTCGCTTTTTATATATTTTTTCAATCACCAGCGGAACCGATAAAATAAGGTGTGGCCTGACTTCCCCAAATACTTTGGTTATAATGGCCGGAGAGGGAATTTTATTCAGAAAAGTAATATGGCAACCCAGCGTTACCGGAAACAGAAACTCGAATAGCAATCCGTAAACATGGGCCATTGGGAGAAAGGAAACAATTTTGTGGCCAGACTCCAGTGGCATGTGTTCCCGTGCATAAACTATGTTCGACACCAGGCTCCTTTCCGGAATCTGAACTCCTTTCGTAAAACCTGAGGTGCCTGAAGTATAGGAAATGATACACGTTTCTTCCTTTTCCCAATCTTCAAATTTAAAACCAGCCTTCTCCAGTTTGTTCTCCTCGTAATACTGAAAAGCGTCGGCCAGTTTGTATCCAATATTTTCATTTTTGGCAGCGTGCAGCGAAAAATCTTCCAAAACGATCACTGCCTGCAATTTTTTGGCATTTTCAAAATCGACCTTTTCGAGCAACGATTTCGCTCCCAAAATCAATTTCGATTCCGAATGATTGATAATGTGGTTGGTATTGCTTTCATTAAAATCGGGAAGAATAGGTACAATTACAATCCCCGACGAAAGGGCTGACAGGAACACAGCTCCCCAATGCGCGGAATTCCGGCCAAGCACAGCAATTTTATCGCCGCGTTGCAATCCGGTGAGCTGATAGAACAAGTGCAGTGATTTTATGGTTTTAGCCACATCACTGTATTTGAAATCGTTGGCTTCGTAATCGGTAAATGCAGGGGCATTCCAATTACGATGAAAAGAATCAGTGTAAAGTTTTGATAATGTATGATTTGCCATTTTGTTAGATTTTCATGTACTCCAAAATTAGAAAAAATCAGGTTCTAAACGCGTTATTTTTAACCCTAATATTCACAAATTATGCTCCCGGGAAATTTGAAGGTCAGCATACCAACAGAAAGGACTTTTTGGAGATCAACCTTTTTTACTCGCTCATTATCCTGATTTTTTCGCCCGAAACTTCCACCTCGTCGCCGGGCCTGAGTTTTGCGCGCTTCCTGGATTCAGGGTTCCCGTTGAGGAAAACTTCTCCCTCCTCCACCAATATTTTGGCATGGCCGCCGGTTTCGGCAATTCCCAGCAATTTGAGCAGTTTCACCAACTCAATGTAATCCGTGTCAAGTATAAATTCGCGCATTACAGTTCCAGTTTTTTCCTGATATTTTCAGGGATTGCATCTTTGTGCACCATGATTGCAAGGGTTTTCAATCGCACGTAATCTTCCGTCAGGTGCAGGTATCCGCCAAAATCGTTGCTGTCGGCCCCCCATGAGTTTTTGGTATAAAAGCATGAATTCCCTTCTTCGTCGTTTGAAAGGCCCACCACATGCATCAAATGATCGTCGGTGGTAGTACGGTTATAAAAAGTTTCCTGCCGCAATGCCTGGTCCACTTTGCCTTTTTGTTTTTCCGGGAGGTCAGCAATCCCGTTGTTATGACTGAATGTTTTTTCGCTGGTATCGCCGTCCCAGCAAACGCTGTAGCCGTTTTCCAGTGCGTAATACATCACCTGCACCAACTCTTCGATTGGCAGGTTGTAGTAGGGCGCATGCGACCAGTTATCGGGAACCTCCAGCACAAAAGGCTGGTAAAACGGATGGTGGTTGTAGGATGTGATTTCTACATAATCGTCGGGATCGATTCCATAATGGTCACGAAATTCAAGTGGCGACAACCTTCCGTTAGAAGTTTTCACTTTTTTGGGCAGCTTTCCCAGGTGCTCTTCCAGGATGGGATCGAGTTTTTTGATCTCTTCCACGTGGAATTCATTCCGCTTTTTATTCATCTCCGTTACCCGCTCGCGCAGTTCCCCGGCAAGGTCGCGATGCTGAAACCTGCCGTTTACTTTTTCCCCGGGGAAAGCCTCATGGGTTACCATCCCGTGTTCACGCAATACATCCATTACATCGTGCGCCTGGCCGCCCTGTCCAAAGTTGTTATTGCCATGGTAAAGCAGGTATTTTTTTGCCTTGTTGGTGTAGGTGTGGTAAACAAAATACATTACCGACAGGTCCGTTTCAGGGAATCCTTTCCGCATAATTTCCGATTCAAGAAAGCTGGTGGTTGTAAAACTCCAGCAAGTGCCGGTACTGCCCTGACTCACCACCGGCGAGTGTTCCACAACGGTTTTAAGGGTAAATTTCCCTGCTCCGTCGTTGGCCGAAACCGGAACTGCCAGTAAATGAAAAATAAAAAAGAGTACTGAAAATATTCTCATAACCAAAGGATTTTATTCATCGTTAAATTCTTTCCGTTTCTTTCTGGATAATTTTTCAACGACGAGCCGGTACGATTCATCGATGAGTTGTTTTATCATTTTATCCGGAATGGAACCGTCTATTTCAACGGTATTCCAGTGCTGTTTGTTCATGTGGTAACCGGGGCGGATAGCCGGAAAATGTTCCCGCAACTCTATGTTTTTCTCCGGGTCGTTTTTCAGGTTCACCCTCAATTCGCCTTCCAGGTTGGCCATGCAAAACATTTTGCCTGCCACCTTAAACACCAGCGCTGTTTCACCGAAGGGAAAACCTTCGGTCACGCCTTTTTTTGCAAGGCAATATTTTCTGAGTTCTTCGATGTTCATAATAAAATCCCTTACATGGTAGGGTAAAATGCATCTTTAAAATGTTCCAGTTCAAAGTTTTGCCCGAAAAAGATAACCGTAATTACATCGAACCGGGTTTCCAGTTCCAGGCCTTTTTCAAAAATGTAGCCTTCAGTAGCCTCCACAATACGTTTAATTTTTACATTGGTAACCGCTTCGGTGGGGTGTTCGTAACGAATCCCGTTGCGCGATTTTACCTCCACAATTACCAGTTGTTCCCCGTCGCGTGCCACAATGTCGAGTTCCAGGTGGCCGTAGTGCCAGTTGGTGTCGAGTATTTTGTAGCCCAGTTTTAAAATGTGCTGCCGGGCATGGCTTTCGGCAATTTCTCCTATTTCTTTTTGTGAAACCAAATTCGCAGTTTGTAGTTAAATGTGTTAAGTTATAAAATGAGATTTAAGCTTGATTGTTTTTCCGACACATCGAGTTCCCATGTTTTGCCGAATGCAAGGGCAAGGTTTTTTTCGTTGTGCCCTGCGGGAAAATCATAACAGACGGGAAAACTGTGCCCCTTCACTGCTTCCGAAATAATTTCATGAATGGTTTTCCCAAAAAGCGATTCATTGTCTTTCATATCGGTAAAATTACCCAGCACCAATCCCGCCAGGTTTTGCAATTTTCCACCCAGTTTCAGCTGGTACATCATTCGGTCGGCGTGGTACAAAAACTCGTCGATGTCTTCCAGGAAAAGTATTTTTCCATCGGTATCGAGTTCGCACCATGTTCCCTGCAAGCTTGAAACAATGGAAAGGTTTCCGCCCACCAGTTCGGCGGTTGCTTTTCCCTGCCGGTTTCCAGCAGCAGCCGGGATGGTATAGGAAGCACCCTTTCCGGTCAGTAATTGCATCAGCGTTTGCAGGTTTTCGTTGGGTTCGCCTTCTTTATCGAAAAAATAACGGGGCATAACGCCGTGGATGGTGGCCACCCGGTGGTTATTCAGGCAGGTATGCAAAATGGAAATATCGCTAAACCCAATCAGCCATTTGGGATTTTCAAGAAACGGGCTGTAATCCAGTTTATCAAGAATCCGGACTGTGCCGTAACCACCGCGTGAACAAAGGATGGCAGAGGTTTCGGGATCGTCGAGGGCAGTTTGTAAATCTTCCTGCCGTTGCTTGTCGGTGCCTGCAAACTGAAAATAAGTGGCAAAAACAAACTTTCCCAATTCTACCCGGTAGCCCTGCGCCTCAAGCCACTCCACCGCCGGAAGCACATACTCCTCCTTTACTTTCCCGGCAGGGGAAACGATGCGGATTTTATCGCCCGGTTTCAGGTATGGTGGTGTTATCATTTTTATTCTTTTAATCAAAGTTAAGCAATTCACAAAAGTTTCAAACCAAAACCTGGTACAATTCCTCCACGCTTTCGGCCCAAAAATCAGGTCCGGCTTTTTGCAGGTCTTCTTCTTTCCCAAAACCATAGGTAACAGCAACGGTGGAAAGTCCGTTTTCTTTTCCGCCCTCTATATCGAAAACGGTGTCGCCAATCATCACTATGTCTTTGGAAGGAACAAGTTGCCGTGCTTCCAGAAGGCTGGAAACGATGGTGGATTTGGTGGCTTTTTCGCCGTTGTAGTCGGCACCCTTTAATTGAACAATGTATTTGTCGAAACCAAAATGTTCACAAATTTGCAGCGCAAACTTTTCCAGTTTTGCAGTGGCAATATAAAGCTGTTTCCCGGCAAAGTGCAGCTCTTCCAGCAGTTCGGAAACACCGGGGTATGGTTCGTTTTCAAACAATCCCCGGGTAGAATAATATTCCCGGAAATACTCCACCGCCAGTTCGGTGTTCCGTTCATTCAGCCCAAACAGTTTTTTGAAACTATGCTGCAGTGGCGGACCGATAAAGTTATCGGGTACCACGCCATTGAAACCGTTAATGTCCATTTTCCGGAGGGCATACTGAATGGAATTACCAATACCCTGCCCCGGGTCGGTCAGCGTTCCATCCAAATCAAAAATTATGTGGGAAAAATTGTTCATGCCTGCAAATATACAAAACAAAGGAAAT
>CAYRBS010000175.1:0-5589 GCA_964422335.1 uncultured Mariniphaga sp.
CTTTGTCGTTGTTGCTCTTGTAATTTTACTGGGCGGATCCGCTGCGTTGTCGTTACTGTTTGTTTCCATGAAACCAGAACCCCAGCGCAGGCCCGAGTCGGAGCTGAAACGCTATGTAAAAGCAGATACCGTGACCTATTCAGATATTACCTCCCCGCTTCTTCGCGAAGGCAGGGTAGTTTCGGGAAGCGAAGTGAAACTGGTTTCAGAAGCATCGGGTAAAATTGAACGAGGGGCGGTGTCTCTGCGTAAAGGTTCTTCCTTTAAAAAAGGACAATTGCTTGCCACTATTTACAAAGATGAGGTGGAACTGGCCCTGAAAGCGCGAAAAAGCAGCTTTTTAACTACCATATCCCAAATGCTGCCCGACATCAGGGTTGATTTTCCGGAAAGCTACGAATCCTTTCAGCAGTTTTTTAATTCCATCGACATGGATAAGGAACTGCCCGAGCTCCCTGAAATAACAGGTGAAAAACTAAAAACATTTCTGGCCAGCCGGAATGTGTTGAGTGAATATTATGGCATTTTACAAGATGAAAAAAAGCTGGCACGGCACTCGCTGTATGCTCCGTTTAACGGAACATTTACACAGGTAAACATGGAACCCGGATCTTATGTGAACACCGGCGGCCAGATTGCCAGCATGATACGCACCGATCATCTTGAAGTGGAAGTGCCCGTGGAAAACGGACAAAGTAAATGGATTGAAATTGGCGACGAAGTAACGGTATTTTCACGGGACAGGGAAATATCCAGGTCAGGGGAAGTAGTGCGGAAATCAGACTTTGTTGACCCTGCCTCCCAATCGAGAAGCATCTTTGTCAGGGTCAGAAATACACCCAACGACCTGTTGTTTGACGGGGAATACAAAGAGGTGGAATTCCCGGGCCAAATCATTCCGCAAGCGATGGAACTTCCGCGCAATGCGGTTTTTAATTCAAACGAAGTATTCACTGTGGTGGACGGAAAACTCCAAAAGGAACAAATCAATATTTTAAAATGGAACGCAACCACGTTAATTTTTAACGGACCCGAAGAGGGGACAAAAATTGTTGCTGAACCGCTTATTAACGTCAGAGAAAATTCGCCGGTAGGAATTGTTGGGGAAGAATCTGCTGAGGGCGAAAGGGAAAATAAAAACGAAATGAACCAAAACACATAGAGATTGAAGGATGAAGAAAGCGGTTGAAATTTTTGTCAGGTTTCCATTTTATGCCAACCTGATTATTATATTCTTACTGGTTGTTGGCGGCATCAGCATGTTTTCCATGAGCAAGTCGTTCTTTCCTGAACGGCCATCACGGATGTTATATGTAACGGTATTTTACCCGGGTGCTTCGCCGGTAGAAATGGAGGAAGGAGTTACTTCGCGCATCGAAGAGGCAGTAAGGGCCATTCCGGGAATCTACGAAATTAATTCAGTTTCATCGGAAAACAGTTCGCGGGTAAATATTGAAATTAATCCGGGATACGATATTGATGAAGCGCTGATTGAAGTAAAAAATGCGGTGGACGGCATTTCATCGTTTCCTTCTGCCGCCGAACGGCCCATTGTTTATAAAAGCCGCACCACCTCTCCGGCGATGCGGTTAATGGTAACCGGCGATGTAGATTTGCTAACACTGAAATCGTATGCGCAACAGGTAGAAGAAGACTTTCTTGCCTCCGGGCTTATCAGCCAGGTATCGCTTTCGGGTTACCCACCCCTCGAGATTTCTGTTGAAGCACGCGAAGACGACCTGCTGCGCTACGGATTAACGTTTACCGACCTGCAAAATGCTATTTCGCAAAACAACCGCGATATCTCGGGTGGAGAACTCCGGTCGGATGAGGAAGAGCTGCTGATCCGGCTCCGTTCACGCAGCGCCGATCCCAACAAAATAGGTGAAATCATTTTACGCGCCAATACCGATGGCAGCGTGTTGCGCATCCGCGACATTGCCACCGTAAAAAAGCAATTTTCCGAAACCCCAAACAAAGCACTGGAAAAAGGGAAACCCATTATTAGTATCGGGGTGAACAAGCTCATTTCAGAAGATCTTTCTGAAATTGACAAATACACAAAAGAATATGTTGACGATTTCAACCGTGAAAACCCCGGGGTGGAACTTTCCATCAACCGTTCCTTCCTCGAAATTCTCGGCAGCCGCCTCGATTTACTTTACAATAATGGTGGAATGGGTTTACTGCTGGTGGTTTTGGCACTGGGATTAATGCTGAGCACCAGGCTTGCACTTTGGGTAGCCTGGGGTATCCCGGCCTCGTTCCTGGCCATGTTTATCGTAGCAAACCTCATGGGGGTCACCATCAACATGATGTCTTTATTCGGGATGATACTTGTAATCGGAATCCTGGTGGACGACGGTATTGTTATCGGTGAGAATATTTTTCAGCATTTTGAAATGGGGAAAAGCCCCATGCGCGCCGCTATAGATGGAACCGTAGAAGTTATTCCGGCGGTTATTACTTCCATTACTACTACCATTATTGCATTTTCGCCGCTTATATTCATTACCGGAAGGATGGAAATGATGTATGAAATGGCAGTGATAGTCATTCTGAGCCTGTTCTTTTCATTGTTTGAAGCATTTTTTGTTTTGCCGGCCCACCTTGGAAACAAAAGGGTGTTAAACCCCAAAGTATTACAGGCCCGTGCAAAAGGCTTCCGTAAATATTCCGAACGATTTTTTAACTGGTTGCGCGACTATGCATACGACCGGGTACTCCGCCTGATTCTCGAGTGGCGATATATTGTTATTGGCATCCCGATTGCCATGATTTTAATTACCAGCGGATTAATTGGCGGAAATCTTATCCGCACTACCTTCTTTCCCCGGATGGAGTTTGATTCATTCAATATTAATATTGCATTTACACCCGGCGCAGGCGAACGGCAAACAATGGAGTACCTTGAGCGGTTCGACAGCATTGTTTGGGTGGTGAATGAAGAGTTGAAGGAAGAATACAACGATTCGATCGATATCATCGAAAACAGTATCGTTGAGCTGGGATCCTCTTTCGACGGGCAGGAGAGGGGGGCCCATGCCGGAAGTGTGGATGTTTCCCCGCGTGATTCAGAGGAAACCGGGATCAGCTCGTATGACATAATCGACCGGATAAGGGAAAAAACCGGGCCCGTCCCCGAAGCTGAAAAATATACCATTGGCGCCCGGGGTCGCTTTGGTAATCCGGTTTCCATCGGCCTGTTGTCAAGCAACATACAGGAACTTGAAGAGGCGCGGGAATATTTGATGGCACACCTGGAAGACATGCCCCAACTTAAAGACGTTGTAAACACCAACGCCCTGGGGAAACAGGAAATTTTGCTGAAACTAAAGCCACAGGCTTATATGCTGGGGCTCGACGAAGTAGCCATTGCCAGCCAGGTGCGCCAGGGATTTTATGGCGGGCAGGCCCAACGCTTACAGGAAGGGCGCGATGAACTCCGTGTTTGGGTGCGTTATCCTCGCGAAGGGCGCGAAAACCTGGGGCAGCTGGAAACCATGAAAATTAAAACTCCACAGGGCGACTACCCGCTTACTGAATTGGTAGATTATGATATGCAACGTGGCCCGGTAAACATCAACCGGTTTAACAGCCGGCGCGAAATAAGAATCAATGCCGAATTGGAGGATCCAGACGACTCGGTAACCGACATACTCGACCAAATTAGGGAAGAAATAATCCCTGAAATGAAAGCGCAATATCCTGGCCTGGATTTCGAATTCCAGGGACAGCAAAAAGAAAGCAGCCGGAATATGGCTGACTTAATGTTTTTGTTCCCCATGGCATTTTTGGCTATCATTTTTATCCTGATGATTAATTTTAAATCATTCGAGCAACCATTAATTGTGCTGTTAATGATTCCTATTGCGGTTTTGGGTTCTATCTGGGGGCATGGCATTCATGGCAAACCCCTTTCAATTTTGAGCCTTTGGGGAATTGTTGCCCTTTCCGGGGTAATTGTGAACGATGCGGTGGTATTCCTTGCAAAATTCAATCTCCTGATTACCGAAGGGAAAAAGGTAAAAGAAGCGATTCTGGTTGCCGGAAAATCGAGGCTGCGCCCTATTATTTTAACTACCCTCACCACTTCATTCGGTTTATTCCCGCTCATCCTCGAAAAAAGTTTCCAGGCCCAGTTTCTTATTCCAATGGCCATTTCACTGGTTTACGGGGTGGCATTCGGAACCATGTTTATCCTGCTGTTTTTCCCCTCGCTCATCCTTATATTAAACGACATACGAAGGGAGTTGGGCCAGTTGTGGCAAGGACGCAGTTTAAAACGTGAAGATGTAGAAATCGCCTGGATTCATTCCCAACGGAAAATAAACGGGAACAAAAACCAACCGGAAAACAAGGAGGAAACAAAATGAAGATAATACCCGTTCTGATTTTATGCATTCTTGCAACTGTTTCACTGAGAGGGCAACAAACGCTTAACCTGAACGATGCGATTTCAAAAGCGCTGGAGAACAATTATGAAATGGTAATTGTAAGGAATGAACAACAAGTAGCCGAAATTCAAAACCACTGGGGAAATGCGGGAAGGTATCCTTACATCAACTTGTCGGCAGGCGATGAAAATTCATTCAATGTAAATGACGATGAAAATTTTGTGAACAACCGCTTTTCTGTGGGGGCAAATATCAACTGGACACTGTTTGACGGGTTTTCGGTGCGCATTAACAAGCAGCGCTTTGAAGAGCTGGAACAACTCTCGAAACAGAACACGGCCATAATGGTGGAGAGTACCATCCAATCGGTTATTCTTGCCTACTATGCTGTGCTCCTCGAAAAAGAAAAACTGGAGGTATTCCGGGAGGTGATGGAATTATCGGAAGACCTTTTCAGGCGGGCTGAGGAGCGCCAGGAACTCGGTACTTATGTAACGTACGATGTATTGCAGGCAAAAAACGCCTACCTCTCCGATCGGTCATTGTTTTTGCAGCAGGAAGTGGAATGGAAAAATGCCATTCGCGACCTGAACTACCTGATGGCCGAACAGGAGAATACCCGGTGGGAACCCACCGAAGAATTTGAAGCAGAACCCGTGGATTATGTGCTGGAAGATTTGAGAACTCAATTGTTTGAAAACAACAAAGTACTGCAAAATCAGTACGTCAACCAGCGGCTGCTCGAAAACGCCGTGGCGGCTGCAAAAAGCGATTTTTCGCCTGCACTCGATTTTTCCGGAGGGGTAACCGGCTCTGCCAACCGGCGCAACTTTTCGGAACGGGGCGAAAGCTGGGAAAATGCAGCCAACTTTTACGGTAATTTTACGCTGAGCTTCAACCTGTTCAGCGGCGGAAACCGGAAAAGGGCACTGCAAATTGCCCGGATTGAAGAAGAAACCGGCCTGGTTGAAACCGACGAAATGGAGCACGACCTGACCAACAGCCTGGCCAATTTATACGAATTTTACCTGGTACGGAAAGAATTGCTGGATGTGGCCGATGAAAACATGGAAGCGGCAGCATTAAACCTTGAAATTTCGCGTGAAAAATATGAAACGGGCACTATCAATTCATTTAATTTCCGCGATGTGCAAAACATTTACCTGGATGCAGCCCAACAAAAACTGGAAGC
>CAYRBS010000176.1:0-5589 GCA_964422335.1 uncultured Mariniphaga sp.
TCGTCTTGTGTTATCAACCGGCTGAAAGTATTCCATTTATTTCCCATAACAGTTCATTTTATATTTTCACTGAAATGCTAAATTAAGATAAATATCTCTTTATATAAAGGAAACCGGAAAGATGTTGGCAATATTTATTGCTGTCGTTTTTGTACCGGGTCCGATTTGCCGAAACCCAATAGAAAGTTTTATCTTTGCACCCCAAAAAAATTGATATGTCACTCGTAATTGAAGAAAAAGATCTTGAAAAATTTATTATGGTGGGCGACCGGGTGTTGGTAAAGCCCAAAACTCCTTCAGATAAAACCAAAACCGGGTTGTATTTGCCGCCCACGGTGCAGGAAAGTGAAAAAATTCAAAGTGGATATATTATAAAGGTAGGACCGGGATATCCCATTCCCGCTATTTCGGAAGAAGACGAAGCATGGAAACAAAAACAGGAAAATGTGAAGTACGTACCCTTGCAGGCACAAAGGGGCGATTTGGCTGTTTACCTCAGTAAAAGCGGTTTTGATATTGAATTCAATAATGAAAAATATATCATCCTTCCACATTCGGCCGTGCTGATGATTATCAGGGATGAAAAACTGATGGAATAAAATAACCCTGAAAGAATTTGGAACTAATCCCTTCAGGGTAATTTTATTTAATTTTCAACCATACAACTTAACTACATTCCTCGCAAGCTTTGTAAATTCCTTCGAACATCTCTTTTATATCGGTAGCGGCAACAGCCGAGAAAGCCAATCTTAAAATGTTGTTCAGGCTGATGGTGCCTATGCTGTATTTTTTGATAAGCACCTGGCGTACTTCTTCGCTATCCAGCCCTTCGGCAAGCTTCACACACATGAAATATCCACTGTTGAAAGGCAATGCCGTAAAGTACTTTTTATATTTTTCGTCTTTCAGCGCTTCTTTTACTGCTCTGTAGCGCTGTTGCATTATTTTGTATTTTGCCTGTTTTTGGAGTGCATAATCGTCGCTGTTGTAAGCGGCATAAAGCAGCGATTGCGAAATATTGGATGCATTGGAAATGTTACCGCGGATGGCCCCGGCCGTTTTCGCTTCCAGCGCTCCGTAAAGTTCGGCATCGCCTCCTTTTACGGCGAAGGTCATAAATCCAACCCGGAATCCCCAAACGTAATCTTCTTTTGTAGCACCGTCCAGTTTTATGGCCAGCACATTTTCGTGGAGGTTGCTCAGCGGGGCAAAAATGCTTTCCCGTGCAATTCCTTTTTCGTAAACCAGTCCAAAGTAGGCATCATCAGTGAGGCATACAATTTTGTTTCCTTTTTCTGCCGCTTTTTTAATAATCGGAATCATGGCGTCCACCTCATCCTGGGTTGGTGTGTAGCCCGTAGGGTTGTTGGGAAAGTTCAGGATGACGATTTTTTTGCCAATTCCCCCTTCGTTCAGTTTGGTTTCGAATGCTTCCAAATCGAGGCCACCCTCTTTAAACAGGTTGAATTTTACCAGGTTGGCGCCATACCCGTTGGCGAGGGTGAGGTTGTAGTTGCCCCAGAAAAGGCTGGGTACAATCACTTCGTCGCCGGGGTCGGCAAACAGGTACCCGGCCATGCTAATTCCATGTGTAAGGGCATTGGTAACCACCGGTAAGCTTATTTCAACCTGGCCAAGTGACGGATTTTTTTCATAAATCATGCTTTTCCATTTCGAGCGCAAATCGGGCCGTCCGAAACTGGGTGCATACGGAAACGCCAGCGACGGGTCGAGGTTAATTCGCTTGGCTATGGTCTCCAGCCGCATGGGTGTGTTGTCGTCTTCTATGGCAGCGCCAATGGTAGCGTTTATCCGGGTGCCTTTAGCTGCTGCTGTTTGCCCCAGTATTCCTTTCTTCGGGAAGAAAATATTTTTCCCCCTTTCGGAAAGCATTTCATAAACCGGCCCGCTTTTTTGCCGGATAATTTGATTCAGTTCTTCAGCCTGTGGATTCATAATTTGTAATTTTTAGCCTGTTTTTTTATTTCAATCAATTAAGCCTGCAATATAAAAAACAAGATATTAAAATTGGCAGATTGTTGACAAATTGAAGTTGTTTTTGATAAAATTCTAACATACTCCGTTTTCTGAAAAGATTTTGTAAAATAATTGTAATAGGTGAGTTTACACCTCAAACATGCTTTCAAAGCAATTAAAACCGATTAATAACCGGTACGCTTTTATAAATTTCTTAACGCCCCTGTTATTATAAAAAAACCAAAAAGCGATGTGAGCCCGGTCAGAATCATAAATAAACTTTTACCTTTTCGGTTTTTCCACTCCAGGATAATCGCGGGGATGGCAAGTAATCCTGAAAGCATAAAACCCAGATAGGCAGGCATTAACCGAACCTGGATGGGGATTTCCTCCATGATTTCCTCTTCCATTTCCTCGTTGACTATTTCCTCGGGTGTTAAAAATTCCCAGGCAGAAAAATAACCGCTTAACAGGGTATAAACGGCAAAAAGCCCCAGCAGTATGAAAATGGCCGGGCCAATCATCCGGAACACCTTTTTGTGTTCCACCCAACCGTAAACACTGGCAATGATTCCTGCAAAAACAAACCATTGGGGAATTGTATATAAAAAGGTGTCCTCGTTCATCGTAAATTAATTTCAAACAAATGTGGTGAATTTTCCTTAATCTCAAAAGCTTTGGGGCAATTGGGCAATTATTTTTAATTTTGAAGCAGATAAAAAAATGATTCTTGTGAATAAATTAGAAATTGACCCACGGGCAAAAGCATTGATTTTTGATTTGGACGGGACCCTTGCCGACACCATGCCGGTTCATTTTTGGGCGTATAAAAATATTCTGGACGGGTACGGGATTGAATTTACCCCGGAATTGTTCGGAACGCTGGCTGGCGTACCGGCAGTTATCACCATTCAAAAATTGAATGAAAAGTTTGGTACCGCAATGGATCCGGAAAAAGTTGCGCATATTAAAGAGCGCGAATACGAAAAAATAATGCACAAAATGAAACCGGTGGAGCCGGTGGTGGAGCTGGTGAGAAAATATCACGGCAAGCTGCCAATGGCTGTAGGTACCGGAGGACACACAAGGTTAGCCTGGAAGACGCTCGAAATTATCGGGCTGGACAAGTATTTTGAAATACTGGTTTCAGCAGATGACGTGGAACATACAAAACCCCATCCGGAAACGTTTTTGAAATGTGCTGAAAAATTGGGGGTACATCCCGAAGTGTGCCAGGTATTCGAAGACGGCGAACTTGGAATCCAGGCAGCAAAAGCCGCGGGAATGATTCCAACCCTGGTTACCGAATATTACGAGGTGTCTATTGGAAAAGAGATTTGAATTCAATAAAATAAAAATGAAATACCCACAACTACCGTTTCGGTTTTTTGCATTTTGGATGGTTGCAGCAATGATTTTTTTCGCTTCCTGTGCGCCATGGAAAAATGCTGCCCGGAGAAATATGACCGTTGCTTTTTACAACGTGGAAAACCTGTTTGATATCGAAAATGAACCGGGTAAACGCGACGGTGAATTTACCCCGGACGGTCGGAAAAAATGGGACGAGACGAAATACCAGAAGAAACTGGCCGATGTTTCAAGGGCAATCAGTTATGTAAATGAAGGCGATTTACCCGAGATTGTGGGATTGTGCGAAGTGGAAAACGAACAGGTGGTTACTGACTTGATGGAATCAGACATCCTGTCAAGAGGAGCCTATCGGGTAGTACACCACGAAAGCCCCGATATCAGGGGGATTGATTGTGCCCTGGCTTATCGTCCGGATGAATTTAAAGTACTGAAAACGGCTGCGTTCCCGGTAGTTTTTGAAGATGATCCGGATTACAAAACCCGCGATATTTTATATGTGAAGGGGCGTACCCTAAACCGGGAGGAGTTTCATGTATTTGTGAACCACTGGCCTTCACGCATTGGCGGTGTGGAGCAAACCGAACCCAAACGGGTAGCCGTTGCACGCATTTTAAAGGAAAAAATCGATTCGGTGATGAGTGCCAGCCCCAAAGCGCATATTATTGTGATGGGCGATATGAACGACGAACCGGACAATAAGAGTTTACATGAAGTTTTAGGGGCACGGTCGCCTTCTGCTGAAAACGCCAGGCTGGTGAACCTGATGTTTCCTGCCCACGAAGAAGATAAAGGATCATATAAGTACCGGGGCGACTGGAATATGCTCGACAACCTGATTGTTTCTCCGGGGTTGCTTGATTCGAAAGGATTCAGGTGCAGGGAAGAAAAGGGCTTCATTTTAAGGGATGCCTGGATGGAACATACCAACAGCGAGGGGGAAGTTTATCCTGACCGCACTTACGGAGGCCCAAATTATTATGGAGGAGTCAGCGATCATTTCCTGGTTTATTTCCGGTTAGTGCGATAGGATTTCACAACGGGTGAAAAAAGATTATTGGAATGTATGGAATTTAGAGTTGTTTCAGATTACCAGCCCACCGGCGATCAGCCGGAGGCAATCCGCCAGCTGGCAGAAGGGATTGAAAAAGGCGATCGTTTTCAAACATTGCTGGGGGTTACCGGTTCCGGAAAAACCTTCACCATGGCCAATGTGATGGAAAAAGTACAGCGCCCAACGCTAATCCTGAGCCACAATAAAACGCTGGCAGCCCAGCTGTACGGCGAGATGAAACAGTTTTTCCCCGAAAATGCCGTGGAGTATTTTGTGTCGTATTACGATTACTATCAGCCTGAAGCCTACCTGCCCACTACCGATACCTATATTGAAAAAGATCTTTCCATTAACCAGGATATTGAAAAACTGAGGTTGAGTACCACTTCGGCATTGCTTTCAGGGCGCCGCGATGTGGTGGTAGTTTCGTCGGTTTCGTGTTTGTACGGGATTGGGAATCCGGAAGATTTTCATGCCAATGTTACTGCGTTGAAAGTGGGGCAGTTGGTTTCCCGGAATGCCATGCTCCGCCAACTGGTAGATGCCCTTTATTCGCGCAGCGAGGTGGATTTTCAGCGTGGTAATTTCAGGGTAAAAGGAGATACGGTTGATATCTATCCGGCCTATGCCGACACGGCTATCCGTGTGGTATTATGGGGGGATGAAATTGAAGAGATTTCGGGTTTCGATCCGCTTACCGGGCAAACACTGGAGCAGATGGACGAGGTATTGATTTACCCGGCCAATATTTTTGTAACCACCAAATCACGCATGCAGTCGGCAATCCGTAATATTCAGGACGATATGGTGGCGCAGGTGGCGTATTTTAAAGAAATTGGAAAGCACCAGGAAGCCAAACGGCTTGAAGAACGGGTGGAATATGACCTGGAAATGATGCGCGAGCTGGGCTACTGTCCAGGTATCGAAAATTACTCCCGCTATTTCGACGGGCGCCGCCCCGGGACACGGCCTTTCTGCCTGCTCGATTATTTCCCGGACGACTTCCTTGCAATCATCGACGAGAGCCACGTTACCATTTCGCAAATCAGGGCCATGTACGGAGGCGATAATTCGCGCAAAGTTACATTGGTCGATTATGGGTTCCGCCTCCCGGCTGCCATGGACAACCGTCCGCTGAAATTTGAAGAGTTTGAAAAACTGGTGAACCAGGTGGTTTATGTGAGTGCCAC
>CAYRBS010000177.1:0-5576 GCA_964422335.1 uncultured Mariniphaga sp.
ATTTTGTTGACAGTGAGCGTATTATTGTGGCAGGATACTCGTTGGGCGCTACAGTAGGGTTATATACCGCAGCAACCGACGAACGGATTTCCGGGGTTGTTTCGGTGGCCGGATTCACTCCCATGCGCACCAATTCCCTCGACCGGGGTACGGAAGGGATAAAAACGTTTTCGCACTTGCACGGGCTCTTGCCGCGGTTAGGATTTTTTGTGGGGAACGAATCGCGCATTCCGGTCGATTTTAATGAAATTTTGGGATGTATCGCTCCGAGGCCTCTGCTTGTTATCGCACCTGAGTTCGACAAAGACGCCCATCTGCAGGACATTAAAACAGCAGTTGAGCAGGCAGGTGAAATCTTCCAATTGTATGATCATTCTGAAAACATCCAATTGGAAGTTCCTTACGACATCAACCGGTTTTCGCCGGAAATGAGGGAAAAAGCTAATGAGTGGCTCGATATGAAATTTATAAAATAAAAATGATGACAAATAAAATTTACAGTGCAATTCTGATATTGTTTTTTGCTTTTCAAGGTGTTATAGCCCAGAATTACGATGAATCCAAAATCGGAGATTACCAGCTTCCTGAACTTTTAGTTTCAGAGGGCGGACAAACCATTTCCACGCCGGAACAATGGGAAAATATCCGCCGGCCGGAGATCCTCAAATTGTTTGAAGACCATGTTTACGGCCAGGTTCCAAAAGATTTTGATGATATCAAATTCAAGGTAACAAACCGGGATAAAAAGGCGATGGACGGAAAAGCCACCCTAAAGGAAGTGGCCATTACCGTATCCCGCAATCAGAAATCAGTAACCATGAATTTACTGATGTTCACTCCCAACGAGGTAAAAAAATCGGTTCCGGTGTTCCTGGTAATAAATCACCGGGGAGTAAAAACCATGGATGTTACCCGGCAAAACAAGGATGGTTTCTGGCCGGCAGAAGATGTGATTGAAGCCGGTTACGGAATTGCCGGGTTCGATGTAATTGATGTGGCGCCCGATAACAACGATGAGTTTACTGAAGGTGTACTGGACCAACTCTATCCGGAACAACTGGAAATGGATAACGGAATGGCTGCTTTGGGAGCATGGGGCTGGGGAGCCAGCCGGGCCATTGATTATTTTGAAAAAGACAAATCGGTCGATGCCACAAAAATCATATCGGTTGGTCACTCCCGCGGGGGAAAGGCTTCTCTGTGGCACGGTGCACAGGACAAAAGGGTGGCTATTACCATTTCAAACGAATCGGGCAACTCGGGAGCTGCGCTGTCCCGCAGAAATTTCGGGGAAACTGTGGAACGAATTACCAACAACTTTCCCTACTGGTTTTGTCCAAACTACCGTCAATACGCCGGCAATGAGGATAAACTTCCGGTTGACCAGCACATGTTGCTGGCATTAATTGCACCCAGACCTGTTTACGTGGCCAGCGCGGCAGAAGACTTGTGGGCCGACCCCAAAGGACAGTACCTGGCCTTAAAAGAAGCACAACCTGCATTTAAACTTTATGAAATTGACCCGGACCTGCCCGAAAAAATGCCGGATGTTAACGAGCAAATTATCCGCCCGCGCATGGGATTTCACAACCGCGAAGGCAAACACAACATGACACCCTACGACTGGCAGCAGTTTATCAATTTTGCGAACAGCTGTTTTAAAAAGGATTAAAAATATGAAGGTGATCCTGGTATTCATTATGGCCATTGTTTTTTCGTCGATCGGTTTTACGCAAACCCCCGGCAATGAAAAAAACGATAAACAAAAATTATGGGAGCAAATAGCCCCTTATTTTTCACCTCCGGAAAAGTACCGGAATGCGTTCGGTGATTTCCGTTCGCCGCTGAAGTTTTATAACGGGGAAGCGGTTGAAACGCCTGAAGACTGGACCCGGCGGCGGGAAGAAATACTGAATCGCTGGCATGAAATGATGGGGGAATGGCCGGAATTGATTACCAATCAACAACTTGAAATTCTCGAAACGACAAAAAGAGAAAATTTTACCCAACACAGGGTGAAGTTTTCCTGGCTTCCCGGGGAAGAAACGGAAGGGTATCTTTTAATTCCGGAAGGAACGGAGAAGAAACCGGCAGTAATCACCGTTTATTATGAACCGGAAACAGCCATCGGAATGGGCAATCCGTACCGCGATTTTGCTTATCAACTTGCCAAACGCGGATTTGTGACCCTGTCGATTGGCACTACTGAAGCCACTGAATCAAAAACCTATTCGCTCTATTATCCGTCTATCGAAAATACGCAGGTGCAACCCTTGTCGATGCTGGGGTATGCAGCCGCCAATGCATGGAATGTGCTGGCAAAAGTGGAGGAGGTGGATGCTGAACGGATAGGAATTGCCGGTCATTCATTCGGTGGCAAGTGGGCCATGTTTGCCTCCTGCCTGTATGAAAAATTTGCCTGTGCCGTGTGGTCCGATCCGGGAATTGTGTTCGACGAATCCCGACCTTCGGTAAATTACTGGGAACCCTGGTATCTTGGTTACCATCCCAAACCCTGGCGCGAGCGCGGTGTCATTACAGAAGAAAACCCGGCCAAAGGATTGTACCCGCAACTGGTGGAAAACGGTTACGACCTCACCGAATTGCACGCACTCATGGCGCCCCGGCCCTTCCTCGTTTCGGGTGGTTCCGAAGACCCGCCGGAACGCTGGAAAGCGCTCAACCACACCATTGCAGTCAATAAATTGCTGGGGTACAGCAATCGCGTGGCCATGACCAACCGCGAAGAACATTCTCCGAACGAGGAATCGAATGAAAAAATTTATCAGTTTTTTGAATATTTTTTGCAGCATGAATAGCTATGAACAACTTTAATCATTTTTCCTGCTAAAAAAGTTAAATACTTTTACCCTGAAATTTAAAATAATCTAACCCATCTTTTATGAGCCGGCTTACCACTTTTTTTAATCTGATTATTGCTATTTTGATTGTTGGGTGCAGTTCCAAAAACAATCCCGAAGTATTCGACCCTCGTTGCGAAAACCTTCAAGATCCGCTCGGAATCGATAAAACAACACCCCGTTTTAGCTGGAAAATCAGCAGTGAAAAAAACGGAACCGAACAGAAAGCTTTTCAGGTACTGGTTGCCAGTGTACGTTCGGAATTAACCGAAAACAAAGCTGATTTGTGGAATTCCGGGAAAGTGGAATCTTCTGCTTCCATTTTCGTGCCGTATCAGGGACAAAAGATGAACCCCGGCATTGAAGCCTGGTGGAAAGTCCGCGTTTGGGACGAGGACGGTAATGTTTCTGCATGGAGCGAGCCGGCGCGGTTCAGCATTGGGTTGCTCAGTGAAAACGACTGGCAGGCTTCTTACATCGCCTTCAATACCGAAAAGGGTTACCGCGAGTGCCCGCAACTTTACCAAACTTTTGAATTGGACGAAACAGATTCCAGGTATTTTCTGCATGTGAATTCACTGGGTTACCACGAAGTATTTCTCAACGGCAAAAAAGTGGGTGAGGGTGTGCTGGCGCCGGCGGTTTCGCAATTCGACAAGCGTTCGCTCATCAATACCTATGATGTTTCCACGCTTCTGCAACAGGGAAAAAATGAAATCATCCTCTGGCTGGGAAGCGGCTGGTACACAGAGGGGTTGCCCGGAGTGGTGAACAACGGTCCGGTGGTGCGGGCACAACTGGAAAAGGTTAAAAACAACCGGCGGGAAATAATTCTGGCAACGGATGAAAACTGGAAGGGAAGACAAAGCAGCTACACCCGTCATGGCACCTGGCGTCCCGACCAGTTTGGCGGCGAAATAGTTGATGGCGTGCTGGCTAAAAATGACTTGAAAACCGAAAATCCCGAAAATCCCTGGCAGCCGGTTTCACTGGTGGATATTCCGGCGCATCATGCAAGTCCGCAAATGACGGAACAAAATGCCATAACCGATACCATTAGTCCGGTTTCCATCAAAGAAATTGCCCCGGACACATTCCTGGTAGATATGGGTAAAAACCTCACCGGGTGGGTGGAAATGCATTTTCCCAGTCTGCAAAAAGCACAGGAAATAAAACTGGATTATTGCGACCATTTAATTGACGGCGAACAGTTTAACGACCGGAATCAATACGATATTTACATCGCCTCCGGAAATTCGCCCGAAATGTTCATCAATAAGTTCAACTACCACGGATTCAGATATGTTCGAATTACCGGACTGAACGATAAACCGGCTGATGAATCCATCAAAGCTAACCTGATTCACACCGATTTTGAACCGGCTGCAACGTTTGAATGTTCCGACCCCGATTTGAATTCCATTCACAACATGCTTTTTTACACGTTGCAGTGCCTGAGTATGGGCGGTGATTTTGTGGATTGTCCGCAAATCGAGCGCCTCGGCTACGGTGGCGACGGAAACGCTTCTACCTTAACGGCACAAATTATGTTCAACCTGGCCCCGGTTTACAACCACTGGCTGCAAGCCTGGGCCGATGTTATCCGCGAAGACGGGGGAATGCCTCACACCGCCCCAAATCCATACAAAGCCGGCGGCGGACCTTACTGGTGTGGATTTATTATCACCGCTTCGTGGCAAACTTATCTGAATTACGGCGATAAACTGGTGCTGGAAAAATATTACCCGGTAATGCAGAAATGGCTGGGCTATGTGGATAAGCACACGGTTGACGGGTTGCTCAAACGCTGGCCTGACACCGACTACCGCAACTGGTACCTCGGCGACTGGGCCACGCCGGAAGGAATCGACCAAACCGATGAAGCGTCGGTTGACCTGGTGAATAATTCGTTCATCGCCGTTTGTTTCGACAACATGGAACGCATTGCGGGAGTTTTGGGAAAATCGGACGATGCCCGTTTGTATGCTTCAAAAAAGCAACAGTTGCAGGAAAAAATTCATGAAACATTTTTCGATGAAACAACCAATACTTACGCTACCGGAACGCAGATTGACCTGGCTTTTCCGATGATTGCCGGCGTGGTTCCGGAGGACATTCTGGAAACGGTAAAAAATTCCCTGTACCACGAAACCGAAGTGAACCGAAACGGCCATCTGGCAACCGGCCTGGTGGGATTGCCGGTTTTAACCGAATGGGCGGTGGAAAACAATGAGGCTGATTTGATGTACTCCATGCTGAAAAAACGGGATTACCCCGGATACCTGTACATGCTTGACAACGGCGCCACCACCACCTGGGAGCACTGGGACGGCGCACGGAGCCACATTCACAACTGCTACAACAGCATCGGCTCGTGGTTTTACCAGGCAGTTGGCGGAGTACGTCCGGTGGAAAATGTGCCGGCTTACCGCAAGGTGCGCATCCAGCCGCAAATCCCTGATGGGGTGACCTGGGCCAACACTTCTCAGGAAACACCCTTTGGAAAACTGGTGGTGAACTGGCACCTGGCCGGCGAAATGCTGGAACTGGAAATTGAAATCCCGGTGGGAGCGGAAGCGGAAGTGGTTCTTCCAGATTCGGTGAACGATTACAAAGTAGATGGAAAAGAATACGAAATAACGGGGATGGAAGAAAAAGAAGTGAGCTTGAAAAGCGGGAAATACAAAGTCAGTTATAAACCGAGCTAATTTCAAT
>CAYRBS010000178.1:0-5565 GCA_964422335.1 uncultured Mariniphaga sp.
CCCTCCAGTCTCTTTTCGCTTTTTCAATCCGGTTTTTGTCGGAGTTTACAAAGTTCCAGTAAATAAAACGCTCTTCCGGGAAAGGTTCGCCTCCCAGCAGGTAAACAGTGGAGTTTTTGCCCAAAACGAAACTGCACAGTGAACTTTCTTTGGCTACCAGTAATTGGTTGGATTCATAAATATTACCTTCGCTTTTGATGCTTCCTTCCAGAATGTAAAGAGCACTTTCACCATATAGTTGACTGCCAATACTCAGTTCAGCCTCTTCGCTGCTTTTGATTTCAAGCAGGTAAAGCGGACTGTGAACAGGTACCGGAGACTTTCTTCCAAATACTTCCCCGGCAATCAGCTTCATTTTTACACCGTCCTGTTGCCAGAATGGAATTTCGTCAGCAGAAATATGTGTAAAAGATGGGGCCGATTGTTCCAGGTTTTTGGGAAGGGCCACCCATATTTGCAATCCATGGAACGTTTTCGCCTTATCACGAAGGTATTCGGGCGTTCTTTCAGAATGAACCACACCGCTGCCGGCAGTCATCCAGTTCACCGCTCCGGGAAGTATTTCCTGCACCGAGCCAATGCTGTCACGGTGTATAAGAGCGCCTTCGAACAAGTAGGTGAGTGTGGATAATCCGATGTGCGGGTGTGGCAAAACATCCAGGTTTTCCGAACTGCTGAGTTTGGCAGGTCCCATGTGGTCCAGAAAGATAAATGGACCCACGGTTCGTTTCTGGCGGAACGGAAGCAACCGCCCAACCATAAAGTTGCCAATGTCAGCCGCCCGTTCTTCAATGATATGTCCGATGTTTGACATGGTCTAAGATTTTTGATTTTTGTGAACAGTGAAAGGTACTTCAAATTTTTAAGGAAGAATTTTTCAGCGGATTGAGTGGTGGGGGTATAAACGAACAAAGGATGGGTTCAACAACCCATCCTTTTCTCATTAAACTAACTAACCTAACTAAACCTAAACTTATGAAAATAAACGTACCACAAATATAAGGGTAGATTTGGTTCCGGGCAAAATAAAATTGTTAAATCATGTTAAAGATTGTGGAAGAATGGTGGTTTGTATGATTATTTTACTGGGCAACAAAAGTGTAATGAATGGTACCTTCCTGTTTTCCAGGTGCATCCTGTTTTGTGTTAAAAACGGTGCGTGATGCAGCCGCTTTGGCATACAAATAAATTTGCTCGTCGCGGATGTCCGGATTGTTGCGTGGTTCGGCCTCTATTACCTTTCCTTCGCGGTTTACAACAATATCAACAATCACTTTACCTCCTTCCTGGGCCAGGTAAACGGGAATGGGTAAGCTTAAATGGTGGCGATCTTCGAGATAATAAACTATATTACTTTCGCCGGTGTAAACAACATTTTCGATGGAGTCAGAATCCATTCCCTCGGTAGTGGCTACCGGCATTTCAATATCTTCCATTTTTACGGTCTCTTTTGAGAGTTGGTTGTTTACATCGGAAACCAAATCCCGGGCTTCCTGTACTTCCCGTGTATAGTCTTCATCAAAAAAATCTTCATTTTCAGCCAGCCGGTTGGATGCAATATTCGAACGGTTGCTTTGTGTTTCGGAAAGTTGCGACGACGGATCGGTGGGCATGGATTCTTCGGATTCTTCCTGCACACTTTCTTCCTCCGGAATTTCGGGCTCGGTCATTAAATCGGCAAGTTCAATTACAAGTTCCTCTTCCTGTACATCTCCTTTTATGTCCACCTCAGCCAACAGGAAAGCAGAAAATAAAAGTATATGAAATATCAGTGTGCCCATCACACCGTAAATATTCCTTTTGTATATTTCTTTTAATCTACCCACGCGGTAAAAGTATAAATTAAGTTTTAAAATGCCTTTTGGTTTTAACGAAAGAGAAGCATTTCAGGTACCTTGGTAATACGTTGTTTTAGGCGTATTTCATTGATCTTTAACTAAAATTAACACCCATTTAGCCTGCCATAAATAGTGAAATTCATTATTTTTCTGAAATTATTGACATGGTTGGTTTGAGGCACTTTTTCCACGAACAAGAAGAGTCAAAAATGGGGAAGGATTTTTTAATGAGGAAAATGCAATACTTCATTGTAATATTGTTTTTGGTAGCCGGCTTGCAGGTCAGAGGGCAATCGGATAAACCGGATACCCTTAAAAACATGGGTAACCCGAAAGAAGAAAAGCAAGATCAGTTTTACGATAGCCTTGAATACAAAGCAAAACAAAAAAAACTCACGCGGATTATCTACGATTTTGTGATTTCCACCCCCCCTCCAATGGTTGACAAGGAAGCCCTTGCAATGGAGTACTACAGTCAAATGGAGGGCAAAATTATTTCAGAAATAAAGGTTACCCCCCTGGAGGTTTTTGGGCCTACCTTTGCGGATACCACCAGGAAACCCAATAGCTGGATTGAAAAATCGGCCAATGCCATTCACTCAAAATCAAATATGAAGACGATAAAAAAACTGTTGCTTTTTGAGGTGGGGGATTTTGTCGATCCGGAATTAATGTACGAAAATGAACGTATTATCCGGTCGTTGCCCTATATACAGGATGTAAACATCGTGGTGGAACAGGACACTATTTATCAGGGACTGGTCAGGGTTCATGTTTTAACAAAAGACCGGTTCTCACTGGGGGCTACCGGCAGTGTTGACGGGGGTAGTTCGGCAGCGCTTGAAGTTTATAACCAGAACATTTTCGGGGTGGGGCACGAATTATCTTTCGGGTTTGTCGGGCACCTGAGGCGCCAGCCCTATGCGGGGGTTGAAACTTTTTATAAAATCAATAACATCAGGGGTAAATTTGTTGATATTTCTGCCGGGTATTTGAATACCTACAGAAACGAAGGGTTTTCTCTGTTGCTTGACAAGCCTTTTATCACTCCTTCCATAAAATGGGGCTATGGCACTTCTGCGCTGCGGATGTTCCGTACCCACAGGATTTTTGACGAACACCCGATACAAACAGAACTGCCCCTCGATTTTTCGTTTTTCAGTGCGTGGGGGGGACGGAGTTTTCAGATTAAACCCAACCACCACCAAAATTCGCAACTGGTTTTTTCTGCCGGTTTTCATAAACGGAAGTTTTTTGAGCGACCCGTCCCTTCTCCAGAAGACAACCAGTATTTTTCAAACCACTCCCTTTACCTCACCAGCCTGACTTTTACACAACGCAGGTATATCCAGGATCAGCTTGTTTACAGTTATGGCATTACAGAAGATATTCCCGAAGGTTTTAAAAATGAAATTGTTTATGGTTACGATGCCAACGAATTCGGCGACCGGCATTATGGGCACATCTATCTTTCCAACGGAAACCTGCTGGTAAACCGCAGCGGCTATCTTTATCTTTCAGGCGGCATTGGCGGTTATTTTAAAGAGGGGAGATATGAACAGGGGCAGATACAGGGTGGCCTTAATTTTATTTCGCGGCAGGTGCATGCCGGAAGAAAGCGGTTCCGCCTGTTTGTACGTTCAAATTACCTGATGGGCATCCGCCGGTTTGAAGTCGAGAACCTTGATTTGACCAGGAACAACCATATTCGGGGGTTTTCGAGCGATGAAGTAACAGGTAAACAACGCCTGAGCATTGACCTGGAATATGTCCTTTTCCTGAGGCGCCAGTTATACAAGTTCAATATGGCGGTTTTTGGCTTTGCCGATGTTGGGGTTATCGGTTCAAATAAACAACTTATTTTCACAGAAAATTATTACAGCGGACTGGGATTTGGTGTGCGGCTCCACAACGAAAACCTGGTATTTAAAACCTTTCAGCTACGGCTTGCCTTTTATCCGTTTCCGCCTTCCGATATGGATTTTGCCGGTTTTATTGTGGAAGAACAGCGCAAAAAAAACTTCTATAGTTTTCAGCCTACTGCCCCACAACCCATGCGTTTTGAATAAATGGGCCCTGCAGCTTGCATCCGCTCAAAATCGCTGCCATGTTTACGGCGGGGTGCAAGCTATTGTTTTTTAAAGGTGCTACGGGTTTTGACTACTTTTATTTCACGCAGAATTCGCAAAATTAGGGAAACGCCAAATTCGCAAAGAAATGAATGGATGAATCTGAAACTATCCGGTATAAAATTAGGATGGCTGATAAATATTAATGTGGAAACCTTAAAGGATAATATTCACAGGGTAGTCAACATTTTATAAACTTAGCGCCTTTAGCGTGTATTTATTTTGCGGTTTTCGCGTGGACTATTTTATCAGCATCTCAAAAAAATATTTAGCCAAGGTGACCGGAATTTTGGGGAGCGTAAAACCTTCAACTTTAATCTACTTTATCTATTTTTGCACTGATTTTAATAAAACAAAATGCAAAACATTTATCCGGAACATTTTGAGGAAAAGGTGGGGTTCGATCGCATCCGGGCAATCCTGCACAATAAATGCCTGAGCCCCATGGGAAGCGAATGGGTCGATGAAATGCATTTTCAGGAAAGTTTTGAAGGTATTTCGCGGCAATTGAGCGAAGTGGATGAATTTTGCCGAATCGTCCGCGAGGTGGAGAATTTCCCTGCCAACCATTTTTATGATCTGCGGGCCGCCCTTCAGAAAATTACCCTTGAAGGCCGCTTTTTGGAACCGGAGGAATTGTTTGATTTAAAGCGATCGCTGGAAGCCGTGCGTGCCATTGTTCAGTTTTTCAAAAAGCAGGAAGAGGAAGTTTTTCCACTGCTAAAAAAGAAAACGGAAAGGGTGCAGGTATTCCCGTATATATACGATCGCATTGACGCCATCATTAATAAATTTGGAAAAATACGCGACAATGCTTCTCCCGAACTGGCACAGATCAGAAAAGGAATACTTACCCTTCAGTCGAACATGTCGAAACGGCTCCACGCAATTTTAAAACAGGCCCAGAAGGACGGACTGGTGGATGAAGATGCATCGGTTTCCATCCGCGACGGTCGGGCGGTTATTCCGGTGGCAGCCGCTAACAAACGAAAAATAAAAGGGATTGTTTACGATGAATCGGGTACGGGGAAAACTTCTTACGTAGAGCCCAACGAAATAGTGGAAATGAACAACGAAATCAGGGAGTTGGAGTATGCCGAACGGCGCGAAATTGTACACATTCTCACCGGTTTTTCCAACGATATAAGGCCCTACCTTCCCGATTTGTTGTACGCTTATGAATTTTTGGGAGAAATCGATTTCATCCGTTCCAAAGCTATGATGGCAGTGGAATTCAATGCTATTCGGCCCGAACTGTCAAAAAATCCTCTTGTTCAGTGGCAACAGGCTGTGCACCCGTTGTTGTGGCAGTCGCTGAAACGGGAAAACCGCAAAATTGTTCCGCTCGACATTCATCTTCACCCCGATAGTCACATCCTGCTCATTTCCGGGCCGAATGCCGGCGGAAAATCGGTTTGCCTGAAAACTGTGGGCCTGTTGCAATACATGTTACAATGCGGATTGCTGGTGCCGTTGGGCGAAGGAAGCAAAACCGGTATTTTTCAGCAACTTTTTATTGATATCGGCGACGAACAATCGCTGGAAAACGACCTGAGTACCTACAGTTCGCACCTGATGAACATGAAATATTTTGTGAA
>CAYRBS010000179.1:0-5561 GCA_964422335.1 uncultured Mariniphaga sp.
GGGAAATACCAGTATGCCGAACTGGAAAGTGAGTTTATGAGTATCATCAAGGAAAAAGGCCTCCGCCAGGGCGATCCGTTCGATGAAACCATCATCAGAGCCAGAATTACTCATGCCAACAAAGAAACCGACTTTGAGCATCTGTTAAACTATATTTCGGGAATTTTTTCCGAAGAAATGCATGTAAAAAAGAAGGTACTTAAAAAAGAGTTTCTGGCTGCAACAAGCATTGACCCGGCGCTGGTAATTCCCAAAGTTTCGGTTTTATATGCAAAAAATGAGGGAATTGATCACCCGTCTCTTCATATCGTGTTTTCCGAATCGGGTATTAACAAACCCGTTGTTAAAAATGGAATTTCATCGGAAGATTACATTAATGTGTTTTTCTTTCTGATCAATCCGTCAAATGAGCCCCGCCAGCAGTTGCGTATGATGTCGAGGCTGATCGATATTATTGAACGGGAAAATTTTGTGGATGAAATTTTAAAATTGAAAAACCCGCGCGAAATAAAAGAATACCTGTTGCACAACGAACGGTACATTACCATCCAGTTATTGCCGGGAACCGTTCAGTCCGAAATGATTGACAAACAACTGAAAGAAATAAAATATCCTTCGGATGTACTGGTTGCACTGGTAGAACGCAACGGCACTACATTTGCTCCCAACGGGAACACCCGCCTGCTTGAAAACGACGTCCTCACCATTATTGGCGAGCCAAAATCGATTTCCCATCTATATGACCAGTATTTGCAGGTGTGAGCGTAACAAGCAGGCATTTAAAATCGGCGGGTTCGAAGCGCCGCAGCCCCATAATTTTTATACATTTGCCTGAATCCTGTTTTCAAAAAAAAGGCGATGAAAGCACCAAAACCCAAAAGACTTAAAAAAAGAGTGTTCCGCTCGTGGATAATCTCCACGGTGAGCATTTCGCTGGTGCTTTTAATGCTGGGGGCGCTGTTACTTATCCTGGTAAACGCAGGCAGGCTGTCCGATTACGTAAGGGAACAAATCGGCTTTACACTCGAGCTCCACGATGAAGTGAAAGAAGTGGATGTCATTCGCCTGGAAAAAGTACTGGCAGCTGCCGACTATGTAAAATCGACCCGCTACATCGATAAAGAAACTGCTGCACGTGAGCTGACTGAAGAACTGGGCGAGGATTTTATGGGGTTCCTGGGCTACAACCCCTTGTTTGCATCCATTGATGTAAAGTTGTTTGCCCCGTACACCAACTCCGACAGCCTGTTGTTTATCGAAAAAGAATTCCTGGAATACCCCCAGGTAAAAGAAGTTTACTACCAGAAAAGCCTGCTGACCGTAATCAACGAAAATGTTCGGAAAATCAGCATTTTCCTGTTGGTTGTCAGTGCATTAACAGGATTTATTTTCATTTCGCTCATCAATAACACGATCCGTATTTCAATTTATTCTGAACGTTTTACCATTAATACCATGCAACTGGTAGGGGCTTCCCGCTCGTTTGTACGAAAACCATTCCTGCGGCGCGGATTGTCGCTGGGAATTTTTGGGGCACTGGCAGCCAATATCATGTTGCTGGGCGCCATTTATACCTTCAGGCAGGAACTGGGCGGCATTATCGATCCCGGCGACTGGCAGGTGCTGGGGCCGGTAATACTGCTGGTACTTCTGCTGGGGATGGCCATTTCCTATATTTCAACTTGGTTTGCCGTAAATAAATTCCTTAAAATGAAATTTGATGAATTATTTTATTGACTATCTTTGGCAATTATGAAGAAAAAAGGAGCAACAAAAGAGAAAGCGGTAAAAAATACCGGTTTTGCACTTGAAAAAGAAAATTACCGGCTCATGGCCATTGGGTTTGGCATTATTGTACTTGGGTTTATTTTAATGGTCGGTGGAAAAAGTGACGACCCCAACGTATTCAATCCCGAAATTTTCAGTTTCAGACGCATTACCCTGGCCCCGCTCCTGGTGCTTTTTGGCTTTCTTTTTGAAATTTATGCCATCCTGAAAAAACCCAAAGACAACAAATAACCCCTTCCAGGAATGAATGAAATCCAGGCATTGCTGCTGGGCCTGTTGCAGGGCCTTACTGAATTTTTGCCCGTTAGTTCCAGCGGCCATCTCGAAATCGGCCACGCTGTGCTGGGCGTGCAAACGGCCAACAACCTGCTTTTTGCAGTATCGGTACACGTAGCTACGGTTTTAAGTACGCTTGTGGTTTTCCGGAAAGATATTTTTACACTGCTGGCGGATTTGGTTGCTTTTCAGTGGAACGAATCGACCCGGTATGTTGCCAAACTGCTTTTTTCTTCCATTCCCGTGCTTATCCTGGGTCTCTTTTTTGCCGAACAGATTGAACAGTTTTTCACCGGAAACCTGGTGCTGGTAGGAAGTATGTTACTGGTAACTTCCGGCCTGCTTACATTTGCCCATTTTGCCAAAAAAGGCAACCTGCAAATTACATGGGGTAAAGCGTTCCTGATTGGAATTGCCCAGGCCATGGCTGTAATGCCTGGCATTTCGCGCAGCGGCGCTACCATTGCTACCGGCTTGTTGTTAAAAACGAAAAAAGATGAAGTGGCCCGCTTCTCATTTCTGATGGTTTTAGTTCCCATTTTAGGTGCTGCTTTTCTCGATGTTATTGGCGGTGATTTTTCAGAAGAATCTGCTATCGGAACCGGACCCCTTATCATTGGTTTTTTTGCTGCTTTCATCTCCGGTCTCCTGGCCTGTTCGTGGATGATTAAGATTATTAAAAAGGGAAATCTTATTTATTTTGCTATTTACTGTTTAATTATCGGGTTAATTGCTATCTTTGCAGCCTGATTTTCATTTTGTTAAAATACTGTAAACTAAATATTTGTGAATGACTGACCCGAAAAAAACGTATAATTTTTTAGGAGGGGAGGTTTTGCTGTTCGACAAAGACCCCGGATGGACTTCGTTTGATTTGGTTCAGCGGGTGCGCAATTCACTGTGCCGTGAGATGGGCATTAAAAAGCTAAAAGTGGGGCATGCCGGCACACTCGATCCATTGGCCACCGGCCTGCTGATTCTCTGCACCGGAAAAGCTACCAAACAAATCGAATCGTTTCAGGACATGGAAAAAGAATACGTGGCAACCCTGAAACTGGGCGCAACCACACCTTCGTTTGACATGGAAACCGAAGAAGACAGCCAGGCTGACATTGGACATGTAACCCCGGAACTTTTAAATGCCACCCTGCAAAAATTTCTGGGCCAAACCGAGCAGGTTCCGCCGGTTTTTTCGGCAGTGAAGGTAAAAGGAAAGCGCGCTTTCGATTATGCAAGAAACGGGGAAGAGCTGAAACTTCAACCTAAAAAAATTGTTATACAGGAGATTGTTCCCGAATCAGTTGATTTACCGTGGGTTTCCATCCGCGTGGTTTGCAGCAAAGGAACATACATCCGCTCGCTGGCCCGGGATATTGGGGAAGAGTTGGGATGCGGGGCTTACCTTACCGGTTTGCGCCGGACGCGTATTGGAGCGTTTAATGTGGAGGATGCTTTTTCAGTTGATTCTTTCCTGAAAAATATCGGTTCGTTTGTAACAAAATGAAGATTACTGCGTAAAACGGGACTCTGAATTTCAGCGTATCCCGTAAAAAAGAAGAGTTGAAAAGAAATAGTTAAGAGTAATTAATCAACAAAAAAAATAAAAACAGAGCTGTCCATGAAGTTATCAAAATTCAAGTACGATTTAGATGAGAAGAAAATTGCGTTGCACCCGGCATACAACAGGGATGAATCAAAATTAATGGTATTGGACAGGGCAAACCGTACCATCGAGCACAAACTGTTTAAAGACATTGTCGATTATTTCGATGATAAAGACGTTTTTGTGTTTAACGATACAAAGGTTTTTCCGGCCCGGCTGTACGGGAACAAAGAAAAAACAGGTGCTGAAATTGAGGTTTTTCTGCTGCGCGAGTTGAACCGTGAAATGCGGTTGTGGGATGTACTGGTCGATCCGGCACGGAAAATACGCATTGGCAACAAATTGTATTTTGGTGAAGACGACGCACTGGTAGCAGAGGTAATAGACAACACTACGTCGCGGGGACGGACCCTTCGCTTTTTATTCGATGGCCCCTACGACGAATTCAAAAAAACCCTTTACAGCCTGGGGCAAACCCCGCTGCCAAAGTTTATCAACCGCGAGGTAGTTCCGGAAGACAAGGAGCGCTACCAAACCATTTTTGCCAAACACGAAGGCGCAGTGGCCGCACCTACTGCCGGACTTCACTTTAGTCGCGAACTGCTGAAACGCCTTGAAATCAAAGGTTCCGAATTTGCCTTTATCACACTCCACGTTGGGCTGGGTAATTTCAGGAGCGTTGATGTGGAGGACCTCACCAAACATAAAATGGATTCGGAACAAATATGGATTAAAGAAGAGGCATGCGAAAAAGTAAACAGGGCAAAAGAGCTGCGGAAAAATGTATGTGCGGTGGGTACAACTGTAATGCGCACCCTCGAAAGCTCCGTGTCAACCCAGGGTTTTGTAAAGCCATTTGAAGGATGGACCAACAAATTTATTTTCCCTCCGTATGAATTCAGTGTAGCCAACCGGATGATTACCAATTTTCACCTTCCTTACTCCACCTTGCTGATGATGGTGGCTGCTTTTGGGGGTTACGACTTTGTGATGGAAGCCTACCAGGTTGCCCTGAAAGAGGACTACCGGTTTGGCACCTACGGCGATGCCATGCTGATTATTTAAAAAAATTTCAGGATATATATGTTGGCCACGGGAAGGACTCCCGTGGCTTTTTTTATTTCTGTTATTCGCTAAAACGGGCAAGCAGATATTCCCGGTTCAACCGGGAAATGTTGGTAATAGAAATGCTTTTGGGGCACTCCACTTCGCAGGCGCCGGTGTTGGTACAACCACCAAACCCAAGTTCGTCCATTTTGGCCACCATATTGCGGGCGCGGGATTTTGCTTCCACTTTCCCCTGTGGCAATTTGGCCAGGTGCGACACCTTTGCAGCAACAAAAAGCATAGCCGAAGAGTTTTTACAAGCTGCCACACATGCCCCGCAACCAATACACGAAGCGGCATCCATTGATTCTTCTGAGTCTTCGTATGCCACCGGAATGGAATTGGCATCGGGCACTCCACCGGTATTCACCGAAATGAAGCCGCCTGCATACAGAATTTTTTCAAAAGCAGTACGATCAACCACCAGGTCTTTGATAACCGGGAAGGCCTCTGCCCTCCAGGGTTCGATGGTAATTGTTTCACCATCTTTAAACTTGCGCATGTGTAACTGGCAAGTAGTTACCTCGGTATCGGGTCCGTGTGCACGCCCGTTAATGTACAGACTGCAGGTACCACAAATTCCTTCGCGGCAATCATGGTCAAAAGCAATGGGATCTTCCCCATCAACAATCAGTTTTTCATTCAAAATATCCAGCATTTCGAGAAAGGACGAACCGGTTGATATATTTTCGATGACATAGGTTTCGAACCTGCCTTTGTCTTCTGCATTTTTCTGCCGCCAGACTTTTATATTGAGTTTTTTAAGAATTTTATCTGCCATAATTAA
>CAYRBS010000180.1:0-5548 GCA_964422335.1 uncultured Mariniphaga sp.
CTCAGAATCAGGAGTTTTCTCCTCCGCTTCAGGCGCTGGTTCTTCCGCCTGCGGAGATGCTGAATCTGTATCCCGGGTTTCTTTGTCCGGGGTTTCAGCACCATTCTTTTCATCCGTTTCGGGAGCGGTCTTTTTTACAGTGTCTTCAGAAACTTCCGGCTTTTCAGGTTTGGGTTCACTGGCCTCCTTGTTTGCCTTTTCAGCCTGTTCCTCTTTTTTTATCTTTTCGTTTGAAGCAGCAGTTTTACCGTTGGTTTCCTCTTCAGCTCCCTGCGTACTTTTTAACCCTTCCGGGTTTTTTAGATCTTTAGGTTCCATTTACGAAGTTTTAATACCATCATTCTGATGGTGTGCATAAAATTATCAGACTACGAAAATACGTATTTACACACTAATACTCAAATATGTTCCCTAAGTATGCTGAAAAACATTTACAAAACTTTCATTTTCAACACCTACCCCAACAAATAACATTTTGGGTTTGTTGAAATTTACCTATTTTATCGCCCGTATCAGCAAGAGATAAAAAGCAGAAAATTAATACGTTAAAAACGATAACCAAAAAATGAAAATCTTTTTTTTAAGCAACCAGAATTCCTGCCGGAGCCAAATGGCTGAAGCTATTTTAAGAAGCTACGATGAGGAACTTGAAATTTATTCAGCAGGCATCGAACCGGTCGATCATGTAAGCCCCATTGCCATCGAGGTAATGAAAGAAATTGGGATAGACCTGAAACCACATGTTCCCCAGCATTATTCCAAATTTGAACACCTTGCGTTTGATATTTTGATTACCGTGGGCGACGGCACTGCCGAGGAGTTGAAAATTCCGCCCATAAAATTCAAACGCAAAATGCACCTCGGGTTACAAAATCCGTATAAATATGCCAAAACCGAAGAAGAAATTAAGGATAAGTGCCGCGAAATAAGGGACGAAATCAAAACCGAAATGGACTATTTTTACCACAGAATAATTTGCAGAAAAAAGCAGTCGTTGTAAGATCCTTCCGTTATCCCTGCATTATTTTTTCAATTTCCTCCGGTTCTGCAGGAATTCTTTCGCCCAGTAATTCGCAGCCTTTTTCGGTAACCAGGATATCATCCTCCACCCTGATTCCACCAAACCCACGGTATTCATCTACTTTGCTGAAATTGATAAAATCAGTATTAATATTTTCGTTTTTCCATTTATCGATTAGCGCCGGGATGAAATAAATTCCCGGTTCGTTGGTAATTACAAACCCGGGCTGCAGCCTGCGCCCCAGCCGGAGGGCAGCGGCGCCAAACTGACCGGACGGGCGGATTTCTTCATCATAACCCACGTAAATTTGCCCCAGGTCTTCCATATCATGCACATCGAGCCCCATCATGTGGCCCAGGCCATGAGGAAAAAATAAAGCATGTGCTCCATTCTGAACCGCTTCTTTTACATCCCCTTTTATCAGCCCCAGGTCTTTTAATCCCGAAGCAATTACCTCGGCAGCAGCCATGTGGACAGACAAATAAGAAACCCCGGGTTTTATCAATTCAGTTGCCCGGTGGTTGGCAGCCAGTACAATCTCATAAATTTCGCGTTGTTTTTGAGTGAATTTACCGCCAACGGGAACCGTCCGCGTAAAATCGGAAGCATAATGCAGCGGCGATTCAGCCCCGGCATCGGTTATCATCAGCCGGCCTTTCTGCAATACCTGCGAATGATTATGATTGTGCAGGGTTTCGCCGTTTTGCGAAAGGATTATCGGGAATGAAATCATCCCTCCGCCAGCGGCTGCAACCCCTTCAATGGTACCGGCAATTTTTTGTTCCCACACACCGGGCCGGGCCATTTTCATAGCAGTAACGTGCATTTTGTAGCCCGTGGCGCAGGCTCTTTTTATTTCGTCAATTTCACACGGTTCTTTTACCGAACGTAATGCAACCACCGCCTTTATCAACTCCTCCGAAACATACTCCTGCTGCCGGAATACGGAAATACCCAGCAAGTGGTGAAGCAGAATTTTATTTTCGCCCCGGTACGGTGGCAAAAAATGCACTTTCCTGTCTTTCCTGATTGCATTGGCAAGAAATTCAAAAAGTTGCGCTTTGGGGGCCGTGTTTTTCACCCCCACTCTGGCAGCATTTTCGGTTAAAGGAACCTGCGGCCCCATCCATATAATATCTTCCATGTCAACATCGTCGCCAAAAATGTATTCCACACCATTGTCGAAATCAACCACACCCGCAAGCCCGGGAAAATCCAGCCCAAAAAAGTAAAGAAACGAGCTATCCTGCCTGAAATGAAATGTATTGTCCGCATAGTTCATGGGTGATTCATCATTTCCCAAAAAAAGCGCAATACCGCTTTTCATTATATTTTTTAATTTATCCCTCCGGTTTACGTAAATCTCTTTTTCAAACATATCCTCTTTTTTTTTATTTTGAATATTCTGCTAAAATATATATTTTTAATTGTTTAAGAATAATTATTATTTACAACATAAGACGTTTCATTTAAATAATGTAAATTCGTATTAAATACTGAAAACAATGAGCAACGCACTTTTGACATACCTGAATAAGCGCATGGGGAAAGACAATGTTTACAACACTAACAAAGGAAACCCCGGGCCGGTAATTACCATTTCACGAGAAGTTGGATGCAACGGGGTAAAACTGGCAAATAAACTGGCAGAGGACTTAAACAAATTAAACCATAGTTCGGAATGGAAAGTGCTGAGCAAAGAAGTATTTTTTGCAAGTGCAAAAGAACTCGATATGGAACCTGATAAAGTAAGGAGTATTTTCAAACAATCAGGCTCTTACGCTTTCAACGATATTTTAAAAGCTTTCAGCACCCGAAAATTCAAAAGCGAAAAGAAAATCATCCGGACCGTAACCGATGTTATCCGTACATTTGCCATTGACGGATATTGCATTATTGTAGGACGTGCCGGGCACATTATAGCCCACGATATTAAGGATGCACTGCATCTCCGTTTTTTTGCCCCCCTTGAATACAGGATTAAAACCATTATGGAAAACAACCTGTTAAACCGGGAAGAGGCGATTGAATTCATAAAAAAAGTGGAGGAAGAACGAATTGCTTTCAGAAGGGCTATTGGACAGGAAACGCTGGAAGAGGACGATTTATTCGATTTAAGTATCAACAGGTCAACGTTTAGTGACGAAGATGTTATCAACCTCATCGGTTTTGCTGCCGACAAAAAACAGATTTTTAAACATTCTGAATCCCGGATGGATTATTATTAAAAAAGCGTTGGCACAGTTTTCCTCCCTTTTTGAAAAGCATACCCCGTCCAGTCGATTTCACCGGCAAAGGGTTCAAAACAGTTGATACGGCCATATAAAAAATCATTTTCCCGCTCGGGTTTATGATGGCACATCATCGGATGAAGGGTGAAAATGCTTTTCGGGAGGTCTAAATGAGCAGTAGCTTCCCGTGCATGGTTCCCCCATAAAAACCAGGTAGCCGAACCAGCATTTTTATTAATAAACTCCAACAGTTTTAAAATAAAAGACTCCCAGTTTTTTCTATGACTGCCGGGAATTCCGGGAGCACAGGTAAATGAAGTATTCAGCAGCAAAACTCCCTGGTTTTCCCAGTGGCTGAATAATTTTCCCGGTGGTAATACCGGGAACTCATTGTCAAGTTTTTCCTTCAACTGGCTGTATTTGATAACCTGCCCGGTATAAGCCTTATAAAGGGCACGTAAAATATTTTTTAATGAGATATTTTTAAATGGCTGGCCCCAGGATTTCAGTTTCCCCACTTCGAACGCTCGCCCGGTGGCAACTCCCGGCTGCGGATAAGGGTCCTGGCCAAGAATAATAATCCGGGCCGAAGAAAGGGGAAACGCCAAAAACCGCAACACCCTGTCAGCCGGCGGCGTAAACCCGTTTTTCGTTACCTCTGATTCTATTTTTGCTATCAACGCACGGTTCTCTTCCGTCAGAAAAGAAAGCCAGTCGGGATGTATTTCCAGCTCTTTTAAAAAAAGCGATTCCTTCATATTTCAGCCGGTAATCTTTTCCGGTAACCCTTTCACGTTTACAGGTTTTTCATCCTCCGGTTTAATTTCAAACATGTCGTTGGGAGCCAGTTCACACGCTTCAATCATTTCAAGACAATATTCGAGCCGCCCCAAATCGCGTCCGGTATTATTGGTGCCAAACGCGAATTTTACACCGGCCTCTTTGGCCATTTTAATCATTTCGGCATTGGGTACCTTGTAGCGGGCATTAATTTCGAGGGCAATATTGTTATCGGCCAGCACCTTCACCACGCGTTCCATCCGTTCTTTTGTCCAAAGCTCATCGTATTCGTCACTGATTTCTTCAGGTAAAACAGTAGGATTCACATAAATATCCACAGGTTCCTGTGAAAATATGGCCTCTATTTTCTCCACCAGCTGGTCCATAAACTGTTGTTTGTCGTCCACCCACACCTCTTCAGGTATCCAAATCCGGTTGCGCCGGCCTTTGGAATCGGTAAAAGTCATGGCATCGGTAAAAACATAATCGAATTCAGCCACCGCTTCAGGAGAAAAGAGGGTAATCCATTCCCTTCCCTCGGCCTGCATTCCTTTAAAAGTCGGACTTCCTTTTACTGAATCGATATAGGCATACAGCGATTCATCGTTGGTTACCGGAAAATGCAATCCACAATTGGGGGCAATGCCGTAATTAATACCCAACCGTTGTGAATTTTCCACCACCTCCTCGATGGTGAGGCCCCCTTTCAGGTGCACATGGTAATCGATAAACGGAAACCCTGCACGCATCAGTTTGGTTATCAATGTATCCCACTCTTTATCCACCTCAGGTTCTTTCGGTTCTTCCCGGGGAAGCGCTTTTACCCGCAGGTTCCTGTAGAACGTGGTGCTTTCCGGATCGTGAGCCTGCAAAGCAAAGGTTCCCTCCCCGAGACGAAGTTTTTCGCTCCCTTCGGCACGCCAGGGGTCTTCGGGTTCGATGTACTCATTCACCTTAACGTCGTTCACAAACACCTCGATGTGGTTTTCGACCACTTTTACACGCATGGTGAACCATTCGTTGTCATCGGCGAGGGGAAAATAGATATTGCGGACATTGTACACACTTCCTGTTTTCCGGCGTTCCGGGTGTGTTTCAGAACCCCGGTACGAGTTATTAACCTGTATTTCGTAGCCCTGCACCGGCCAGCCTTCATCCTGGTAAAGCGTATGAATAAAAATTCCGGAATTGGCATGTTCCCTGGTTTTCACTTCGGTTTCAAACTCAAAATTTTTAAACTCCCCCTCGTAAAAAAGATGGGCGCGCGGGCCGGAGCATTTAATGGCGCCGTCTTCAACAGTCAGGCTTTCGGGATTTTCGGCTGACTTTTTCCAGCCATCCAGGGTTTCTCCATCGAATATGGAAACCCACTCACCAGTTGGATTCTCTGGTTGACAGGCTGCCAGAAAAAGGGCAGCCATACTAAGTTGCAGCAATCTAAAAGTTTTCATCTTTTAATCATTAGGTTTAAGAACAGTTCCATTTTGCTGTTCGAAATGTTGATACTCCAAAACTA
>CAYRBS010000181.1:0-5477 GCA_964422335.1 uncultured Mariniphaga sp.
AAGGAAGTATTTTTGTTGCAGGGGCTGTTGTACAGTGGCTGCGCGACCAGCTGGGAATTATTAAAACATCCGCTGAAATTGAAGGGCTTGCCAACCAGGTGGACGACAGCGGGGGCGTTTCATTTGTACAGGCATTCGTCGGGCTGGGCGCACCGCACTGGGATCAATACGCTACCGGAACCATTATCGGACTAAGCCGCGGAACCGGAAAAGCACACATTGCCCGGGCAGCCCTGGAAGCGATTGCCATGCGTTCGATGGAAGTAATTGAAACCATGGTGGAAGATTCCGGCATCCAGGTTCACGAACTCCGGGTAGATGGGGGCGCCGCTGTTAACAACCTGCTCATGCAAATTCAGGCCAACGCAATAAATACCAGCGTGGCACGGCCCAAAGTAACAGAAACTACCGCACTGGGGGCAGCCTACCTGGCCGGGTTGGCAACCGGTTTCTGGAAGAACGTGGACGAAGTGAAAAAACAGTGGCAAATGGACCGCAAATTTGAACCGGAAGAAAACAGGGAGGCCTTTAAAAAGGTGATTTCCAACTGGAAAAAAGCCGTAGAACGCAGTAAGGCCTGGTATGAATCGCATTAAGATTGGAGAAATTTAAAGTTATGGAACGAAAAACAATATTGAAGAAAATACGGGAAGCAGATTGGGACATTATTGTCATTGGTGGCGGGGCTACCGGGCTGGGTTGTGCCGTTGATGCAGCTTCCCGCGGGTATAAAACACTGCTGCTGGAACAAGTGGATTTTGCCAAAGGCACTTCGAGCCGCAGCACCAAGCTGGTGCACGGAGGCGTGCGGTATCTCCAGCAAGGGGATGTTTCGCTGGTTTTTGAAGCACTCAAAGAACGGGGTCTCATGTTTAAAAACGCCCCCCACCTGGTTACTAACCAGTCGTTTATTATTCCCTCTTACGAATGGTGGGGCAGCCCATTTTATACAGTTGGGCTGAAAGTTTACGACCTGATGGCCGGGAAGCTGGGGCTGGGGCCGTCGAAACACCTGTCGCGCGAGGAGGCCATTGAAGCTTTACCTACCGTTGAACGCGATGGGCTGAAAGGTGGTGTTATTTACCAGGATGGCCAGTTCGACGATGCCCGAATGGCCGTAACACTGGCCCACACAGCGGTGGATTATGGCGCCACGGTGCTGAACTACTGCAAAGTGAAAGAATTAATGAAGGAAAATAATTTAATCAACGGTGTTGTGGCTGTCGATCAGGAATCGGGCGAGGAGTTGAAGTTACAATCGAAAGTAGTAATCAACGCCACCGGCGTTTTTGCCGACGAAATAATCCGGATGGATGAACCCGGCAAACCCGACATGATAACGCCCAGTCAGGGTATCCATTTAATTTTAAACAGAAGTTTTCTCCCGGGTGATTATGCTATTATGGTCCCGCACACTTCCGACGGGCGGGTAATGTTTGCCGTTCCCTGGCACAATCACGTAGTGGTGGGCACCACCGACACCCTTATCGACAATCATTCGCTGGAACCGGTAGCGTTAAATTCTGAAGTGGATTTTGTGTTGGAAACCGCGGGCCAGTATCTTGAAAAACAACCCACACGAAAGGATGTACTGAGTGTTTTTGCCGGGTTGCGCCCGTTAGCCAAACCCGAGGGAGATAAAAAAGCCACCCGGGAAATTTCACGCGGACACAAAATCCTTATATCGGTTACAGGGTTGATAACCATTATTGGCGGCAAATGGACCACCTACCGGAAAATGGCCGAAGACGCCATCGATAAAGCAGTTATGCTGGGAGGCCTCACCGAACGGGAGTGCATCACGAGACACCTTCCTGTACACGGCTTCCGGATGGATATGGATCCTTACAACGACCCACTGACCCCTTACGGACTCGACAAAGAGGAAATACTTGACTTAAGCGAAGAAAAAGGCTGGGAAGGCTGGCTGAGTGAAAAACTGCAAATCCGCAAATCGCAGGTAGCCTGGGCTATCCGCCGGGAATGGGCGCGTACGGTAGAGGATGTACTTGCACGCCGCACAAGGGCGCTTTTTCTCGATGCCCGCGAGAGTGTCCGCATAGCCCCTGAAGTGGCCAAATTAATGGCCCGGGAGCTGGGGCAAAACAAAAAATGGGTAAAAGCACAACTGGAACAATTCAATGCAATTGCTAAAAACTATTACTTTGAAGATTAAAACTGAAAATAATGATTGAACTTTTTGGAGAAATACTGGGAACATTCATTTTAATTTTATTGGGAAACGGGGTTGTTGCCAACGTGAATCTCGATAAAACACACAGCCACGGGGGAGGCTGGATTGTCATTACCGCCGGATGGGGAATGGCTGTTTTTGTAGCTGTGCTGGCAACAGCCGATTTAAGCGGCGCCCACATTAATCCGGCAGTTACGCTTGGATTGGCATTCAGCGGTTTATTTGAATGGGCCAAAGTAATTCCGTTTATTTTGGCACAAATGGCAGGGGCCATGCTGGGAGCTTTCACTGTATATATTTTCTTTCGGAATCATTTCAACATAACAACTGCTTCCGGGGCAAAAAAAGCCTGCTTTTGCACCGCACCGGCTATCAGGCACTACCGCAATAATTTTTTCTCTGAAACTGTAGGTACCTTTATCCTTGTTTTGGCGGTATTGCTGATAACCATTCCGGAATTGAAATATGAAAGTTTTGGAAGCACTAAGGTTGGATTGGGTTCACTGGGGGCATTGCCCGTTGCACTGGTAGTTTTTTCCCTCGGGTTAAGCCTGGGAGGCACCACCGGGTACGCCATTAATCCGGCACGCGATTTAGGACCGAGAATTGTACATGCCGTTCTGCCTTTAAAAAACAAAGACAATACCGACTGGCAATACTCGTGGATACCAATACTGGGGCCGGTTGCCGGTGCCGGACTGGCGGCAGTTATTTATTACCTGATAAACTATAATTTATAAATTTCGCCTTTTTTCAGAAAAAAAATTGTCCTGCTTGACTTTTGTAAAATGTTTTCATATCTTTGAAAGGCAATACGTCCTGTATTGCTTATGTGTTTGGGGGTTAACATTGAAGGGCGGCTATTGAGCTGCCCTTTTCTTTTAATCCCCGGCAACAACGGCCAACGACCCTATTTGATTGAAATTTATTTACCCCGTGAATATGTGTTAAAAAAATAGTATATTGAAAAAAATATAAACACCATCAGGTTACTGAATATGAAACCAGTTATTACTTTACAGGAGAAAATAAAAGAAAAACTCAAAATAGCGGATAACAGCCTGAAACCGGCATTGGAAGAATTGTTGCAACACCATGAGAAACTAGAACAGGAAAACAGCGAGTTGACACTTCTTCTGAAAAAACTACACGGCGAAAAAGAACATTTTGCCGGATTATTCAATAACGCCCCCATTGGTTATTTAATTATTGATGACGAGTTCCGCGTTGCTGAAGTGAACAATACAGCCTGTGAATCAATCGGTGAGGCACGGCAGGACTTGCTTGGAAAACCTTTTCTGAAAAAGATCGATCCCGGATTTCACGATACCTTTTATCAATATTATAAAAACCTGGAAACGGGAAAAAGCATGGCCGGTTGTGATGTAAAGCTGTTGACCCCTGCCGGCCAATCATCTGTAAGACTGGTTGGCTCTCTGAGAGAACCGGCCAATGGAGAAAAACAACATCTTCACCTGGCCATGTTTGGAATTTTTAAAGAGGAACAACAGGAAACAACCGCCCCCCCTGCAAGCAAAAATTCTGACAACATAATGGAAGCATTGACCGTGCTTGTGGCCGAAGACGATGAAATAGCCCGCATTTACCTCTCCGAATTATTAGAGGGGAAATGCCGGAAATTATTATTTGCCCATAATGGAAAAGAAGCAATAGAACTTTACCAGGCTAACAACGGCATCGACCTGGTGTTGATGGATATTAAAATGCCCGTGATGGATGGCTACTCCGCTGCAATAAAAATTAAAGAGATGGATAAGAATGCCATCATTGTTGCACAAACGGCCTATGCCCTGGCAAGCGACAGGGAAAAAGCCCTGGCTGCCGGCTGCAGCGAATACCTTGTTAAACCACTGATGAAAAAAGACCTGTTTTCAGTTATCGAAAAGTTTTTTTAACGGGAATCGGTTAATTTTTAGCCCTGATGATACTGGAAGTCCCATCAGGGTTGGAAACTATCTCAATTAACAATTCCGGCAATAGCGGCCCCCACCAGGCTCGAATTTTCCACCTCTACAATTTCGTAGTAGCGTTTGTTTTGGCCTGTCAGGAACTCCTTAAGAAAACCTTCGAACATTTCCGGGAAATTCTTTAACTTATAAAAGGTAGTGCCTTCTATGGTCATCAGTACCGGTTTTTCAGCAGTTTTAGCTTTGCCGGTTTTTAAAATTACAGCAGCGAGGTTGGCAGCTACCAGCTTGGCAGCCCGCTCAATCATGGCTTCAATAATTTCGACAGCAATTGCTTTGTCTGCATCTGAAACCAAAACAGTTGTGAGTGGGCTTTCATCCAAATCAATTCCCGAAACAAATTTGTTAACCTCTTCCGAAGTGAGCTCATCCAGTTCGTTCATCCTGTTTTTCGATTCTTCGGTTAAAATTCCTTCGTTGGCTGCAACTTTAAGCGCAGTAGTGCACAACCCGCCAAAATAACCGCCCGAAAACATTTTCTCGAACGTATAACGCCCCGGGTTTTTGGTTTGGCTGTCGAACAGCAGATCGATGTCGGTGCGCGGAGTTTTGTCAAAGTTGCCCGACTCGATGTTGATAATCTGGTTCTTACTTAAATCGAGGTCGCTGGTTTTGGTGATGTTTTTATTGGATTCGATATAACAGGTGTTGGTACCTGTTCCCAAAATAAATCCGATGTAGGTGTCGTACGTTTTGCCGGCAGTGGCGGCTTGCCCGGCCAGAAGAGTGGCAACGGTGTCGTTCAGCAAAACCAGTTGTTTTTCGGGTGTTCCCATCGCTTCCAACATGCTTTTCCCAATCATTTCGCCAATCACTTCGGGCGCTTTCACCTCTTTGCTCCACTCCAGCAGTTTGCCGTCCTTGTTCGGATAAATTTCAACTGCATACGAAAAACAAAAGCCGATTTTATCCGCTTCATTTTTGAATTCTCCCAGGAAGCTGGCCATTTCGTTGAAAAATTCCTCCTTCGACAATTCTTCGTCTAAAGCCGGCATTTTTCCGCTTTTCAGGTTTTCGGTAACCAATTGCATGTTTTCGTCGAAATACATTTTGGCCGTGCGGAAATTAGTCCCGCCGGCATCGATGGCAATCACCGGCTGATTGGGTTTCAGTTCCTTGTCGGCTTCAATATAAGTCGGAATCATCATCAGCGAACTCTTTTTACCCTGAAGGCCGGCATCCATTTCTTCCAGAAACAAATTAACCAGTTTTTGAATATCGAGTTCTGAAGCAGTTAATTGGTGCTTTTTTAAAAATTGTTGTGCTCTGTTCATCGTTCAAAGTATTTAAAATTT
>CAYRBS010000182.1:0-5452 GCA_964422335.1 uncultured Mariniphaga sp.
CGCCATCGGATTTTCGATTTAAAACCTGCTCACCAATGTGCCGGACTGGAAGAAATGTTTTATCAGCTCAACCTGATAAACCTGCCACCGGTAAAAATTACCGTTACCGGCGACGGGCGGGTGGCCGGTGGAAGCCTTGAAATATTGAATCACCTAAAAATCACACAACTTTCTCCGGAAGAATTCTTGAATGCTATTAATCCGGAGGAACCGGTTTTTACCCAACTCAGTCCGGGTGATTACGTTCGACGAAAAGATGGTACTGCTTTCAATTTGAATCATTTTTTCAGGCATCCTGAAATGTACGAAAACACATTTCTTCCTTTTGCCCGGTCAACCGACCTGCTGATTGCCGCTGCATACTGGGACCCCAAAGCGCCGGTACTTTTCACCGCTTCCGATATGAAACAGGATGATTTCCGTATCCGGGTAATTTCCGATATTACCTGCGATATTGAAGGTTCCATCCCTTCCACAAAAAGGGCCGCCACCATTGATGAACCGTTTTACGACTACAATCCTGAAACAGAAGCGTTGGAACCACCGTTTTCTTCTGAAAAAAATGTTACGGTTCAAGCCGTCGATAACCTCCCCAATGAGTTGCCGAGGGATGCTTCACTCGATTTCGGCAGAAACCTCCTCGACAAAGTTTTTCCATCGCTTTTCAGGGAAGATTCCGACGGAATCATCGAACGGGCATCTGTTACAAAAAATGGAAAGCTGACTGAGCGTTTTTCGTATTTACAGGATTTTATTTAATCAACTCCACACTTCTTTTTACAAACTTATCCAAATCGGCGCCTTTTAGCATGCCGTTGGCCAGCAGCGCCAAATCAACCAATTGTTTGGCCAGTTTGTTTTTCTTGCCAAAGTCGGTCAATTTTTTCCGTTTGGTTTCTTCCAGTTTGGCCATTTCGTTGTTCAGGCTTTCTAATTTTTCTTTGTCAGCCTGCGGCACCTCTTCTTCTTTTTTGCCCTCTTTGGCTTTTTCCAGTTCGCTTATTTCAGCTTTTTTAGCTTCAATGTCTGCTTTCAGTTCTTCAAGCGTTTTGCCCAGCTTTTTATCTTTGGCATCCACTACTTTTTTTACCAGCGGGTGCCCGGTATTTACCATCAGGTTCAGGTTGTCGGGCAGATCGCCATACATATTCATGCCGCCCTGGGCCTGGCTCATGTCTTTCATGCGCCGCATAAATTCGCTCCGTGTAACTACCATCGGGCTTGCCTGTTCACCTAAATCTTTGAAATCGACGATAAAAGTGTGGTTGTTACTTTCGGGGCAAACAGCCTGGAATACCGGAGAAAGCTCCTGTTTTTCTTCCCAGCTGAGTTCTTCTTTATCCGTGTCCTCCTTTTTTATGAGGTTCTCTACCACATCTGAGTCCACCCGCACAAACCGTTTTTCAGGATATTTTTGTTCGAACTGGCTGATGAGGTGTGGGGCCAGCACATCGTCGAATAGCAGCACATCGTACCCTTTATTGTGTGCATCTTTCAAAAAAGTGTATTGGTCTTCCTTGTGCGTAGTGTAAAGGTAAACCAGTTTATTGTCTTTGTCCGTCTGGTTCTCCTTAATCAGTTTTTCGTACTCTTCAAAAGTGAAATATTTGTCTTCCGTATTTTTGAAAAGGAAGAACTTCATGGCGCGATCGTAAAATTTATCGTCGGAAAGCATTCCGTATTCAATAAAAATTTTTAAATCGTCCCATTTTTTTTCGAATTCTTCCCGGTTTTCTTTAAAAATTTCAGCCAACCGATCGGCCACTTTTTTGGAAATATGGCTGCTTATTTTTTTCACGTTCGAATCGCTTTGCAGGTACGAACGCGACACGTTCAGCGGTATGTCGGGAGAATCGAGCACCCCGTGCAGCAAGGTCAGGAATTCAGGAACAATTCCTTCTACCGAGTCGGTCACAAAAACCTGGTTGCTGTACAGCTGAATTTTATTTTTCTGAACTTCGAAATTGTTTTTGATTTTCGGGAAATACAAAATTCCGGTCAGGTTAAACGGATAATCCACATTCAGGTGAATGTTGAACAAAGGCTCATCGGCCATGGGGTAGAGGCGGCGGTAAAATTCCTTGTAGTCCTCGTCTTTCAGGTCGGCAGGCATTTTTGTCCAGGTAGGTTCGGTGTCGTTTATCTGGTTATCTTCTTCTGTTTCAACCTCTTTGCCATCTTTCCAGTCTTTTTTCTTTCCAAAAATGACCGGCACGGGGAGGAATTTGCAATATTTATTGAGGATTTCAGCAATCCGGTTTTCTTCCAGAAATTCTTCTGAGTCGCTGTTAATGTGCATTACAATATCGGTTCCTACCTCCTCTTTTTCCACATCTTCGATACTGTATTCCGGGGTGCCATCGCAACTCCATTTTACGGCCTTCGTCCCTTCACGATAGGATTTGGTGATGATTTCCACTTTTTCAGAAACCATGAACGAACTGTAAAAACCAAGGCCAAAATGCCCGATAATCGCGTTGGCGTCGTCTTTGTATTTTTCTAAAAAATCGTTGGCACCTGAAAATGCAATCTCGTTAATGTACTTCTCAATTTCTTCGGCAGTCATCCCGATTCCGTTATCGGAAACCGTCAGGGTTTTTGCCTCTTTGTCAAGTTTCACTTTCACCTTCAGGTCGGTGACATTCCCTTTGTATTCTCCTTTCGATGCCAGGGTTTTAAGTTTTTGGGTGGCATCTACCGCATTCGAAACAATTTCCCGCAGGAAAATGTCGTGATCGGAATAAAGGAATTTTTTAATGATGGGGAACAGATTTTCACTGGTTACGCCAATTTTTCCTGTTTGCATATTTTTTCGGTTTTAAATAATACTTTTAAAATGTTTTGTCCCTTGAAGTCAAACCATGTGCCAACCCGGTTTTATGACGAATTGTCACAAAATTTTGTTAATTCAGCCGGTGACTTTGACTCAACTGCTAAAATTTAAATGATAAAAAGCTGATGAATTTAATGCTATCGTACCTCAAAAGAAGTTTAATTTGTAAACATATTTTTGAATGAACAACTTATGAGCAATCTGGAACACTATTTTGGCAAATTCAGAAAAAACATTGTAGGTATTAACCATGAGTTTGAATCGGCTTACGGAAAGAAAAAAATTGTTTATGCCGATTGGATTGCCAGTGGCCGGTTGTACAAGCCCATTGAAGAAAAACTCACGCATGAGTTTGGCCCGTATGTGGGCAATACCCACACCGAAACCAGCGAAACCGGGCTGTTGATGACGCATGCTTACCAAAGGTCGCACGAAATAATAAAAAGCCATGTAAACGCCGGACCCAGTGATGTTATTATAACGGCTGGTTTTGGAATGACCTCTGTAATAAATAAATTTCAGCGTATCCTGGGATTGAAATACTGTGGAAAACTGACTCATGCCGAATGTTTGCATGAACGCGAACGTCCGGTGGTTTTTATTACCCACATGGAGCACCATTCGAACCAGACTTCGTGGTACGAAACCAATGCCGAGGTAGTTATTGTTGAACCAGGCGAGGGGTTGCTGGTAGATCCGGAGAACCTGCGAAAAGCCCTCGAAAAATACAAAGAGCGTCCGTTTAAAATTGGTTCGTTTACGGCATGTTCCAATGTTACAGGGGTACGAACACCATATAAGAAACTTGCCCGGATTATGCATGAATACGGCGGGGTTTGTTTTATCGACTTTGCTGCTTCGGCCCCTTATGACGAGATAAACATGCATCCCGATGATCCGCTGGAAAAATTAGATGCGGTGATGTTTTCACCCCACAAGTTTTTGGGTGGCCCCGGTTCCCCGGGGGTGCTGGTTTTTGATGTTTCGATGTATAAAAACCAGGTTCCTGATAATCCGGGAGGCGGCACCGTTGACTGGACCAATCCCTGGGGGAAATACAAATATGTGGATGACATTGAAGCGCGTGAAGATGGGGGTACACCCGGGTTTCTGCAATCCATTAAAGCAGCCCTGGTGTTTCAACTGAAAGACCAGATGGGCACACGCAATATTAAAAAGCGTGAGGAAGAATTGTTGGAAAAAGCTTTTGCCGGATTGGATGAAGTGCCCGGGTTAAAAATTTTAGCCGACAATGTACGCAGCAGGTTGGGGGTTATTTCTTTTTATATTGAAGGAATTCACTACAACCTGGTTGTTCAGATATTAAACGATAAGTTTGGCATTCAAACCCGCGGAGGGTGTGCCTGTGCCGGAACATACGGGCATTTTTTGCTGGAGGTGACTTACGAACAGTCGCAGGAGATTACCGATAAAATCAATCATGGTGATTTGTCGGAAAAGCCCGGCTGGGTACGGTGGTCGTTACATCCTACCATGACCGACGCCGAGGTAGATATGATGATTATTGCCTTGAAAGACATTGTTGAAAATATCGACAACAACCAAAATGATTATATTTACGATAACCGCAAAAATATTTTCTGGCATAAAAATGATCCGGATGATGAGGAGTTGATGCGGAAGTGGTTTAACCTGGTAAATATTGATAACTAACATTTCAAAACATTGCGAAGCTGAAAGTGCTTCCTGATTTTACTTCATTCTTTTTTGAACAAAGTATTTTTTATGAAAAAATATAAAACAGGGTTGGTGTTAAGTGGCGGGGGTACACGCGGTTTTGCCCATTTGGGAGTAATCGCGGCCCTTAATGAAAAAGGCATCCGGCCCGAGGTTATTTCCGGTACGAGCGTGGGAGCTATTGTGGGCGCATTTATAGCAGGAGGCAAAACACCCGGCGAGGTGATGAAGATTTTTAAAAAAGGCCGCTTTTACAAATATACCAATCTGAACATTCCTGTTGACGGACTGCTTAAACTTAATGGTTTGCAGGAAGTTATTAAACAGAAGATTCCTTATGAAAATATTGAAGATTTGCCGTTACCGTTTTTTGTCTCCGTATCGAATTTGAACAAAGGTAGCGTAGAATACCTGGATAGCGGGCCACTTGGAAAAGTTGTCCTGGCATCTTCTTCCATTCCGGTGTTGTTTTCGCCGGTAGAACTCAACGGGCAATTGTATGTGGACGGCGGATTGATGGACAATATTCCCGTTGAGCCTATTAAAAACGATTGCGACCATATTGTTTCAGTGAACATTAGTCCGCTGAATCCACGCGAAAAATTCAAAAATCTGATCCAGATTGCAATACGTACATTTTATATGAGCGTAAATGCAAACAAAACCGAAGTCCGGAACTATTCAACCGCTGTTATTGAACCCGAAGGAATTGATAAATACGACATATTAAGCCTCAGCCGTGCCGAAGAACTATACGATTTGGGATATAATTCAGTAATAAATTGTCCGCAGATAGCAGAAATAACTGTATAACCTGGCCGCTTCTGAGCCGGAAAATGTAGTGGAAAAAGGATTATTATTTTTATATGTAGAGGATAATCGATTTTCCGGGAATGTGCATTTTGCAGTTTATTAAATAAT
>CAYRBS010000183.1:0-2900 GCA_964422335.1 uncultured Mariniphaga sp.
TTTTTTTTCTTATTACCTTTAGGGCCTAAAAATTTGAGTAAATGAGAAAAATAGTATTTCCGATAATCCTTTTAATGACCGGGGTTTGGTTTTCAACTTGTAACCAGAAAAGTAAAACCGGTGGGGAAGAAACAGCCAATCATGGTAAAGATTCCATTTATACTTTTACTGAGGATGGCGCCTGGTGCTGGTTTTCCGATCCGCGTGCTATTTATTATTCAGAAGACGAAATCGTAACCGGATGGGTAAAAAGCGATGGCTCCGTGGAAGTGGCATCGTTAGACCTTACTACGCACAAGAAAGAATTTAATGTGATTTATCCGCAACTCGAAATTGATGACCACGATAATCCGGCCTTCACCGTTTTGCCCGATGGAAATGTATTTACCATGTATGCCTGGCATTCAACAAAAAAGGGGATTATATCCAATCAAACTACCAGTGGTTCCGATATTAAATCCTTTGGTGAAAATGTAGTTTATCTGCCAAAAACAGATGAATTGCTTGAAAAATTTCCCCGCGAAACCTACACTTATGCCAATCCTTATGTTTTGGAAGAGGAAAACAACAAACTGTTTGCGTTTGGCCGCTGGATTGGTTACAAGCCCAACATGATTATTTCCGGCGATAACGGGAAAACATGGGAGGAGCAATATGTACTGATCAGCAGCGATCCTTTTGATCCCAACAACAGGCCTTATGTAAAATACTATTCGGATGGAAAATCAAAAATCCACCTGATTTTTACCGATGGGCATCCGCGTGTCGAACCGCATAATTCGGTTTACTATTGCTATTACGAAAACGGCGCTTTTTGGAGAGCAGATGGCACAAAAATATGCACCCTGGCTGAATTGCCTTTTTCTCCAAATGATGCCTCGCTGGTTTATCAGCCTTCTGAAAATTCCGGGAGGGCCTGGATTGCAGATATTGCTGTAGAAAATGATATTCCGTTTGTTTTATATTCGCGGCACCCGGAAGTGACCGATCATCGGTACCATTACGCCCGTTACAACAAGCCGGAAAACAGGTGGGAAGATGTTGAAATATGCAAAGCCGGCAAATGGTTCCCGCAAACTCCCGAAGGAGAAGAGGAGCGTGAACAACATTACATGGGAAACATGACGCTCCATCCGCTTAATCCTGAAATCGTTTATCTTTCGAGGGAAGTGGATGGTATTTTCGAGATTGAAAAATACCGGACAAAAGATGGAGGCGATACCTGGGAAATAACACCCGTTACATCCAATTCGGTTTATGACAATGTACGGCCTTATGTTCCGAGATACCAAACGAAAGATGCCAAAACGGTTGTTCTTTGGATGCAAAACAGAAAATACATTCATTACACAAATTACGATACATCTGTAAAATATTTTTTGGATGATCCGGACAACGCATCAAATTCTCAATGATTTTAGAATAATCATTGATTGTAACCCTAAAAATTATAAATTTGCATACTGTGTACGTTCACGGAATCAACTCAAAAATTACCAAATAATGAAAAGAATATCATTTTTTATGCTGGTTTTCACTGTTTTGCTTGCAGCATGTTCGGGTGGAAGCCAGAAGTCAGAAACCCAAGAATCGAAAACTATGTTTACAGGAGCCAAAGGAGAAGTAAAACTCATGACCCTCGACCCGGGACATTTTCATGCGGCATTGGTGCAAAAAACCATGTACGACATGGTGGACCCCGAAGTGCACATTTATGCCCCGGAAGGACCCGAACTGCAAGGGCATCTTGATCTGATTGAAAGCTACAACAACCGTCCGGACGATCCCACTTCCTGGGAAACCAAAATTTACACCGGCCCGGATTTCTTTGAGAAAATGCTGGAGGAAAAACCAGGGAATGTGATGGTTACAGCAGGAAACAATGCAAAAAAAACCGACTACATCCTGCAAACCGTGGAAGCCGGAATCAATGTACTGGCCGACAAGCCCATGGTAATTACCCCCGATGAATTTCCGAAACTGGAACAAGCGTTTGAAGTAGCCGAAGAAAAAGGAGTCATGCTATACGATATTATGACCGAACGCTACGAGATTAACACGATTCTTCAGCGCGAGTTGTCACAAATTCCGGAAGTTTTTGGGACCATCCAGAAGGGAACTCCCGAAGACCCCGCCATCACAAAAGAAAGTGTGCACCACTTTTCCAAGGAAGTATCGGGGAGCCCGTTAATACGCCCGGCCTGGTTTTTTGATGTGGAACAGCAGGGTGAAGGCATTGTGGACGTAACTACTCACCTGGTTGATATGATCCAGTGGGAAGTCTTCCCGGAAGTTATCCTGGAGAAAGAAGATGTGGAAATTGTTTCAGCCCGCCGGTGGACCACCGACCTTGATCCTGAAATGTTCGAACAGGTTACCAGGTTGGAAGAATACCCGGATTACCTTCAGAAAGATGTGGAAGACGACGTTTTAAAAGTTTACAGTAACGGCGAAATTAATTATAAACTGAAAGATGTACATGCCAAAGTATCGGTGATATGGAATTTTGAGGCTCCCGAAGGGACTGGCGATACCCACTATTCTATCATGCGTGGCACTAAGTGTAACCTGATTATTAAACAAGGGGAAGAAGAAGGGTATATTCCCCAGCTTTACGTAGAAGCGGTTATCGATGAAGGACTGGATGCCTTTGCCGAAGAACTCGAAAACGCTGTCAGCCAGCGGCTGGATGTAAAATACCCCGGTATCCAACTGGAAAAAATGGATGACAAATTATGGATGGTTCAAATTGCCGAAGAGCACCGGGTAGGCCATGAGGCCCACTTCGGACAGGTTACTGAAAAATACCTGCAGTTCCTGGCCGATGGTAAAATGCCGGAATGGGAAGTGCCGAATATGATTGTGAAGTATTACACCACAACCGAAGGCATGAAAGAGGC
>CAYRBS010000183.1:3000-5443 GCA_964422335.1 uncultured Mariniphaga sp.
TTCTTCCGGATCACCGTCATCCCGTCGCGAAACGGCAGGATAACTTTTTCAACGCGGGAATCGTTTTTTATTTGTTTATTGAATTCGATGATCCCCCTGGTTTGTTCGTCCCCGTCGGCGGGCTTTTCGAGTACTTTCCCGCTCCAAAGTGTGTTGTCGGCAATAATAATCCCCCCACTGCGAACTTTATCGAACAACAAATTATAGTAATCCACATATTCACGTTTGTCGGCATCCAGAAAAACCAAATCGAACGTTTCGTTCAGGTTGGGAATGATTTCAAGCGCCGGGCCAATCAACTGGACTATTTTTTTCTCCAGTTTTGCTTTGTTAAAATATTTTTTTGCCAGGTTTTCCAGTTCATCATCCAGTTCAATCGTTAGTAATTTCCCGTCTTTTTTTAATCCTTTGGCCAGGCAAATGGCTGAATAGCCTGTAAAAGTTCCGATCTCAAGAATCCGGTCGGGCTGCACCATTTTGGAAAGCAGGGTAAGTACCTGCCCCTGCAAATGGCCCGACAACATGCGCGCGCCCGGTACCTTCAGGTGCGTTTCCCGGTCGAGTTCCCGTAAAACTTCATCTTCCGTGTCAATATGATCCAGAATGTATTTCTCAAGTTTCTTCGATTTTTCCATGATATGCTGAATAATTGCAGTACAAAAATCGAATTTTTAATTGTTTATCCCAAGGTTAATTGTTTAAATCCGGATAGTGTCCGGCAGGAGAGTGTCCCACCGGTTTGGAAAAGAATTGCTAATTTTGAATCCACCACAGCGGATCGAAGGCGGATAGAAGTTGGGCGGAATTAAAAATCAAAAAAAAGGGAACTCATGAAAGTTGCACTGGCACAGTTAAATTACATAATCGGCGATTTTGAAGGGAACGCCGCAAAAATGATCCATTCCATTGACAGGGCAAAAAAGGAAGGGGCCGAACTGGTTGTGTTTTCCGAACTGTCGGTAACGGGTTACTATCCGCACGATCTGCTCGAGAAAAAAGAATTTATTCGTAAAGCGGAGGAAACGGTAAAACAAATAGCTGCCTCGTGTAATGGAATTGCCGCCATTGTGGGCGCCCCGCGTATCAACGAGAATGAGCGCGGCAAAACGCTTTACAATTCGGCTTTTTTTCTGGCCGATGGTAAAATCCGTTCGGTGCACAATAAAACCTTGCTGCCCACTTACGATATTTTTGATGAATACCGCCACTTTGAACCGAATCAGAATTTTGGGGTAGTTAAATACAAAGGCGAACGTATTGCCGTTACGATATGCGAAGATTTGTGGGACGAGCAGCCCACTGCCAACGAGTTTGGCAAAAACAAACTTTACCAGGTTTCTCCCATGAAAGAACTGGTGAAACTGAATCCCGGTTTTGTGGTGAATATTTCTGCATCGCCTTTTTCGTATAACCAGGAAAACTGGCGGAAAGATGTGCTGGTTAACAAGGCGAAAATGTACAACCTCCCAATTTTTTATGTGAATCAAACCGGCGCCCAAACCGAGCTGATTTTCGACGGCGGCTCGGTTTTTATCAATCAAGAGGGTGAAATTGTAAAGGAACTGAACTATTTTGAGGAGGATTTTCTGATTGTTGACACCCAAAATCCGGGAGAAACAGTGCTTCAATCCAAAACAGATCGTATTGAAAAAATCCACGATGCGCTGGTTCTGGGAATCCGCGATTATTTCCGGAAAATGGGATTTAAGCAGGCTACCCTTGGGCTTTCGGGAGGAATTGATTCAGCGGTGACGGTCGTTTTGGCTGCTGAAGCGCTTGGACCGGAGAATGTGCGGGTTTTGCTGATGCCCTCCAAATATTCATCGGGACACAGTGTGGAAGATGCCCGGCAACTGGCTGAAAACCTGAATATCCGATACGATATTGTGAATATCCACGAAGTTGTGGACGAATTTGAAAAAGGGCTTTTTTCACTTTTTGAAGGAACGCAGCCCGGAGTCGCCGAAGAGAACATCCAGGCACGGGCACGGGGCGTTTACCTGATGGCCATCTCCAATAAATTCGGACACATTTTGCTGAATACCACCAATAAAAGCGAGTGCGCCGTAGGCTACGGAACACTGTACGGCGATATGAACGGCGGACTGGCTGTTTTGGGTGATGTGTATAAAACCGATGTATTCAAAATGGCCCGTTTTATGAATACCAACGGTGAAATCATCCCTGAAAATACCATCGTGAAACCACCTTCTGCCGAGCTCCGCCCCGGGCAGAAAGATACCGACTCGCTGCCCGATTATGCCATCCTCGATGAGATACTGTTCCGCTTTATCGAACTGAATCAATCACCAGCCGAAATTGTGGATAAAGGATTCGACGAGAAAGAAGTGCGCCGGGTAATCCGCATGGTCAACATCAACGAATACAAGCGGTTTCAGGCTGCGCCCATTTTACGTGTAAGCTCCAAGGCATTTGGTTTTGG
>CAYRBS010000184.1:0-3203 GCA_964422335.1 uncultured Mariniphaga sp.
TTTGCGGGATGGGTACATTTGGGCATGAGAATTTTGAGTGCCATACTACCTGTTCTGCTGGTCGTTTTTTTTCCTGCTTTTATGGCGGGACAAAACAACCAGGCCGATCATAAGGTAAATATTGAAATTCCAGAAGTGGCACTTTTGGGGCTTGTATCCGGTGAAACAAGCCAGGTTCATCTGGCGGTTGCTGGTCCCAGCGAAGCAGGCAGCACAGTTGACTTTTCCAATACCGGCCAAAACAGCAGCATTTGGATCAACTACTCTTCTATTATCCGGAGTCAGAACCACCGGAGAAAAGTTGTGGCGGCAGTGCAAGGTGAGATTCCCGAGGGAGTACGGTTGGTCGTGGAAGCTTCGGAAGCAGCCGGCAACGGAAAAGGAAAACTGGGAAAACCGGTTGGCAAAGTGGCGCTCTCAGGTGAACCCACCGAAATAATTTCCGATATTGGAAGCAGCTTTACCGGAAAAGGTGCCCACAACGGGCACCACCTTACCTACAAGCTGGAAAACGATGGTGCAGGTGAAAATACGGCAGATTTAAGCCGGCTCCAAACCTCACTGCAGGTGGTATATACTCTCACTGACCACAATTAATAACTCCTTCCTTATTCATTTCATTCAAGAACTGTATCTTCGCAGCAGCAATTAATTGTTGTTTTTTATTACTGAAAAAAATTGCAAATGAAACTTTCTTTTAGATTGAACAGACGGACCTTTCTGATTATCGCGGCTATTTTTATTCCATCTGTTTCGGCTGCCAATATCATTGTTTTAAACGGGTTGACTCACGAAAACCAGGTGCAGCCGGGCGAAACGTATCGGGGCACTATTCAGGTTCAGAATGCTTCTGAAGGAAACAAAAGCGTGCGGGTGTACCAGCGCGATTATTCGTTTTCCTATACCGGTGAAAGCAATCACGATCCGGCAGGAACGCTGGAACGGTCCAATGCCGCATGGATGTCTGTCAATCCTGAACTGATTGATTTGGAACCCAATGAAATTGCTACGATCGATTTCGAGGTGGAAGTGCCGGCTTCTGAACCGCTTACAGGTTCGTTCTGGAGTGTTATTATGGTTGAGGGGATTGTTCCGCCCGATACTTCTGATTATTCCAGTGGGGTAACTATTAATACGGCTATCCGTTATGCTGTGCAAATTATTACCAATATTGGCGAAACAGGTACCAGCGATCTTGAGTTTATTGGGATGGAGCTTGACGAACAGGAAGATTCCGCCTTGCTTTACGTAGCCCTCGAAAATACCGGGGAGCGGATGCTAAGGCCCGGGCTGGCCCTTGAATTATTCGATGAAGAAGGCAATTCAGTGGGAATTGTCAGGGCTGCACGACGGAAAACGTATCCCGGAACTTCGGTGCTGATTTCACTGGAACTTAAAGGTATAAAACCCGGAAACTACACCGGGGTACTGGTGGCTGACTGCGATGATGACCATGTTTTTGGTACCAATGTTTCATTTGAAATTGGATAATGCCCTTTAAACTCGCTGCAATATTTTTAATTCTAATTCTGACTGTCCCTGATTTATGCGGACAATCCGTTTCCTCCGTTTCCATTAAAGCTACCAAAAGTGAGGTGGAAGTGCTTCCCGGACAGATTGTTAATCTCTCTTTTTTCATGGAAAACAATTCAGGGGATGTATTGCCGGTGAAAGGGCAAATTGCGCTGCCGGAGGAATGGAAGTTAATTTCTCCGGGACAGCCTTTCGAATTAGGCCCCGGAGAAAGAAAGTTTTTAATTTTTTCAGTGCAGGTTCCATCGAACAACCCGGTGGGGAATTTTGATGTGTCGCTGCTGGCTGTTCACACCCGGTCAGATGAAATCCTTGATTCGCTCACTTCTTCCATTGCAGTGGGGGAGGTGGAACAATTTTCCATGCTTTTGGTGGAAGCACCGGAACACCTGAGTGCCGGAGAGGAGTTTCGCGGTGAATTTCTTCTCCGAAACCAGGGGAATACAACAAAAAAAGTATTTCTTGAAACCCGGAATTGCCAGGTTGACGGCTCCCCGGAAATAGAAGTGAACCCCGGAGAATCGGTGCGTTTTAATGTGGTGAACCAAACATCGTCCGACCTCACTGAAACCAGGAAAGAATACTACACCGTCCGCGCAATGGTTTCGGGTAAAGTTGCCGAAAGTATTTTTCGCACGGTAATGATTTTCCCCTCGGAAGAAACGAAAAAAGATCTCTATTTTCGTTTTCCCGTATCGGCGTCGGCCACCTACCTGGCTTCAAACCGGAGTGACAGATATGAGCAAGCCTGGCAGTTTGAATTGTCCGGAAATGGGACGCTCGATCCCGAAGGAAATCACCGGCTTGAATTTCTTGCCCGCGGGCCTAATAACGCGAACCTGAGTTACCTGGGAATGTACGATCAGTATTTTGTTTCGTACACCCACAATAATGTCGAACTTTTTGCCGGGGAAAAAGCCTTTAATTTCACTCCGCTAACCGAATCATCCCGCTACGGGTTGGGCACTGAAAGCAAAATCATTTTTAATAACGGGCTGAACATGGGTTTTATGTATGTGAAACCTCGTTTTTACCAGGAAATTAAAGGCGAAATGGGCGCATTTACCGGTTTTGAATTCAACGACCGGAACAGTGTGGAGTTGTTTTTTATTTCAAAAGAGTTGAATGACAGCCCCGATATTACACGGCTTTTTAGCGTGAGTTCCCAGGTTCAGCCTTTCAGTCGCACTTCGCTCGAACTGGAATTATCGCGCGGTCGTTTTCAGGATACATGGGACAATGCACTCCGGGCAAATATCAGTTCGCAGTTTTCCATCTTCAACCTGGCCGGGAACTATTACTACACGGGGAAAGATTATCCGGGGTATTTTTCAAATTCCACGTTTTATTCCGGCAATTTTTCGGTGAATTTAACCCCGAAACTTAGTGTGGGACTTTATGCCAAAGAAGATTTTGTGAATGCCCGGCTCGATACTTTTTTTGTAACAGCGCCTTATTCAAAATCGTTCCGCTCCATGGTTAATTATAATATTGCCTCGCGCTCGTACCTCAAGTTTTTCTGGCGTGAATATGAGCGAAAGGATCGTTTGGCACTCGATAAGTTCCACTATAAATCCCGTTCGTTCAACCTGCAGTTTAACCAGAAATTCAAAAAAATTGAATACGACCTGTTGGGTGAATACGGAAAAACTACCAACTTTTTAATAGAA
>CAYRBS010000184.1:3303-5414 GCA_964422335.1 uncultured Mariniphaga sp.
GACTTTACTCCCGGGCGAAACCATAAATTTTCGCTGCGCAGTTTTTATACCCTTTTCAGGCAGCAAACTGAAGATCCGGAGTTTACTTTCTCATTAAATTATACCTGGAATTTTGGGGTTCCGCTCAAAAAAACGGTGGAAGCGGGTGATGTGACCGGACGGATTATTCGCCAAAACGGGGAACCGGTAGAGGAAGTAATGCTTACTTTTCAAAACCAGACAACCCTTTCCAATAAAAACGGCGAATTCAGTTTTAAATCGGTTCCCACAGGCCGGCATTTACTGTTTATCGATCGTTCGAAACTGGACATCGATGAAATTACAAGTATTCCGTTTCCGCTGGAGGTGGAGGTGCTGGAAGACAGGGAAACCACTGTTCAGTGTAAAATTACAAAAGGCGCCAGGCTTACCGGGCAATTTGTGATGGACAAAAATGAAAGTTCCGTTTTGCGTACCCTGGAAGAAGGAGAAAATAAGATTATTATCGAATTGAAAAACGAACGGGAACAATTCCGGATTACCAGTGATCCCGGCGGAAGGTTTTCATTTCCGTTGGTACGTCCCGGAGAGTGGACGTTCCGGATATACACAAACAGCCTGCCCGATGGGTACGAAATTGAAACGCCAATACGCGCTGTTCAGCTTGGGCCGGGGGAGGTGCAGGATTTATCTGTGAGACTGAAATCCAAAAAACGCGATATTATTTTTAAATCGCAGGACAATATGCAACCACTGAACCGCCAAAAAAGTGAGTCGTTGAAACCGGGCCTTCCGAAGGATAATAACATGCAGAACAATAAGGCTTCTGAAAACATCTATTATTCCGTGCAGGTTGGGGCGTTCAGCAAAAAGATCAGCAAGGAATCCGGTTTTTTTGGAAAGGAATCGTATGATTTTGAATTACAAATCGATAACTTGCATAAATATTTCATTGGTCGGTTTTCAACTTTTAGTGAAGCATTAACAGAAAAGAGAAGGCTCGAAAATATATTTAACAACCCATTTGTGGTGAAATTTGAAAACGAACGTTTGATTCATATTGAAAACGGAGCTAATAATTCAGGAAAATGAAACGAATTTTTCTAAAATACGGAGCGCAACTGATTTTTCTGTTACTTCCCTTTTGTGCATTTTCACAGTGGGAGGACGGACAGGTTCCTGTTCGTTTGAGTATGCCGGAAGTAGCCCTGGTTGATATTGAACCGGGGGTGAATAATCGCATTCATTTTACCTTGTCGCCTGACACAGAGTCTGGCAGTTCACCGGTGTTAGAGGAATCAGCCGATGAAACGTTGTGGCTAAATTACTCGTCGGCATTGCCTGACCGCCAGGATTCCCGGTTAATAACTGCCGAAATTTCGCAGGGAACCGTTCCCCCCGGCATCCGGATTTTCCTGGAAGCCTCTTCATTTTCCGGACAAGGGAAGGGAGAATTGGGACATGCAGAGGGTAAAATTGAGCTTTCGAATCAACCCAGGCCGGTAATAACGGGTATTGGCAATTGCTTTACCGGCGATGGGATAAATAACGGGCACCGCCTTACATTTTCCATTGAAATCTCAGATTATTCAAAAGTCGCGGCTGCCGGAGAAACAAATTTTGTGTTGCTTTATACATTAACAGATAACTGAAAATGATGATCCGGTCTTTTTTAAATAGCATACTGTTGTTGTTCGCACCTTTCCTGCTGAACGCACAACAACTTATCCTGCAGGTAGAAGGAGATGCCAGTTTCAATAATAACCTGACTCCAATAAGGGAGTCCGGGGAGGATTACAGTTCATCACTCGAAGCAGAATCGACCCTGAATGTTTCTGTTTTGTTTGATAACCAGCTGGACAGCAGGCAGAATACGAACGAAAAATGGCGGGTTTTTATTCATAAATTGAATATGGAATGGGACAACGACCTGGTTTTGGAGGCAAGAAGGACAGGTAAAGGTTCCCGTCCCAATAATCCCGGGAATCCTCAAATTAACGACGGAGATAATTTCCAGAAAATTACCGATATCCCCGTTTATTTTTTCCGGGGAATGGGCGAGATTAGCCAAATTCCACTGACCCTGCAACTGAGTAATTTTTCAGTAACCATGGGGGCCAGGGATTTTGAAA
>CAYRBS010000185.1:0-4080 GCA_964422335.1 uncultured Mariniphaga sp.
ATGCCGACGTTCAGGGTATCTTTTACCCGTGATGTCGTTCCGTCTTCATTGTACAGGACCACAGTTCCCTCAGAAGGTAATTCCAGCTGCCGGGCTACCCTGATGCCAAACATTCCTTCCTTGGTATCGGGCATGGACACCTCTTTTTCTCCGGCAGTCAGTGTGGTTATCCTGTCGATAATCCGAGTGGTTCCACGGGCGAGAAAATGAAATTCGGTGTGTTCCTTCAAAAGCTCAACGCCCGATGTATCTACCCAGCTTTCAAAGGTTTCAAATGAGCCCTCCCCGGTTCCTTCGGTTATTTTTCCGGTTTTGAGATGTTTGACGACCCCGCCGTTTGCATTCCGGGTTCCCAGTCCCTTCGAACCGTTTCCCCAAAAATCCAGGCCGTTTACATTTCCGTAAGTCAGCCACATACCAATCTGGTGCGGATGGTCGGCACGTTCACCAGCTTTTGGATTCAGCGGAAAGCCGCGGGTTATTTCAGTTCCCTCCGAAGTTAAAATCGGGTAAAACACCGGTTTGGTTACATTTTCAGGCCATTGAAATGTAGTAAACGATTGACCATCAACCAGTATATCAATTTTTTTAGCGGCACTGTTTTCTACAAAAGTAATTTCTGCGTTTTGTCCCTGATCTCCACTTCCGGAATTGCAGGAAATACCTGTGAAAACTGCAAGAATTAATACCAAATAATTTATTCGTTTCATATTTCCCTGTTTTTTAAGCTAATATTTTCCAATTTCCTGAAGTGTTTCCCACATGGCCATAATATTTTCGGGCGGAACCTCAGCCTGAATGTTATGCACCGTGTTAAAAACGAACCCTCCGCCGGGCGCCAGTGCTTCAATATTCCGGTGAACATCGTCTTTTACTTCCTGAACTGTTCCCGAAGGTAACACTTTTTGGGTATCCACGCCCCCGCCCCAGAAAACAATATCACCCCCAAAATCTTTTTTCAGTTGAACCGGTTCCATCCCGGTGGCATTAATGTGAACGGGGTTCAGGATTTCCACGCCCATTTCAATAAGGTCGGGAATAATTGGCCGCACATTCCCGCAGGAGTGAAACATAATTTTGATATGAGGAGCTTTTTCTTTTATAAATGAAAGTACCCGCTCAAAATGGGGTTTGTAATATTCCCGAAACTGGTCCGGACTAATAAGTTGCGACTGCTGGGTGCCGTAATCGTCGCCTTCCCCTGCAATGTCCACCACATCGCCGAGTTCATTGAATGCAGCGTCCCAGAATTCGATTTTCAAATCAGCCAGTTTGCCAACCAGTTTATCGGAATTGACCGGAAACAGAAACGGATCGAGCATGGCATTTTCCATACCCCGCACCCGCTGGTGCATTTCAAACAAACCGGCACACAACCCTTTGGTCATCACAATTTTCCCCTGCTCCCTGAATTGAATAGCTTTTTCACGCAACCCGGCAAAACGCTGTTTATTACCGGCATCGGGCCAGGTGTAGTTTTCAATCAACCCTTCACTTTCAAAATCAACCGCTTCCATCGGGTGCTTTACCAGCGAAAACCAGTGGCCGTTTTTGGGAAAGTGATGCGTAAAACCCCATTCATCAAAATATTCCCAATAATCCCCTTTATCTTTCAATTTTGAATACACATCCCAGTTATGGCTGGTAAGCGGAAAAACACCGCGGGTGTCCACATTCAGCTTTTCCAGCATCTCGTCATCCGGAACCACAATTTGCTGAATCACATCCGACCATTCCGGTTTTTCCGGTCCCATTCCCAAATATTTTCGCAGGTTTTGATAAGCTGTGTTGGTAATGCCGGTCCAGGTGGAACCTGCCAAATCAAACGGGACCCGGTCAGGTTCTTCGTGGTTCAGGGCTTTAAAAATTCTGTCTCTTGAATTCATAAAATTCTATTTTTCTAAAGATACAGGTTTCATTTTGGGCGAAATAAGGTGAATTACAAGCAATCCAACCAGGTACCCAAATGCAGCTATTACAAATGGGAAAACGTATCCCTGGGTGCCCGATTCGTTGAGTACATAACCAATTAGCAGGGCAGTTCCCATGGCGGCAATGGAACTAACCGTTGTGGAAAATCCAATAACCGATCCCACTACTTTTTTCGGAAACAGGTCGGATGCCACGGTAAAAATATTGGCCGACCAGGAGTTATGGGCGGCAGCAGCGAGGGCAATCAGCCCCACAGATACGGGCAGCGAATCGATAAACGGAACCAGCATTACAGGCAAAACCAGCAAGGCCGTCCCCAGCATGGTCATTTTACGGGCAAAGTTGGTTGATTTGCCTTTTTTCAGGAGAAACGAAGAAACCGCGCCACCGGCCATCCCGCCACCCCAGGCCACTACATAAATAATTACCAGCGGGAGCGCCAGGCCTTTTAACTCAATGCCAAAACGGGCATTTAAAAATTTTGCGCCCCAAAAAAGGTAAAAGTACCAAACCGGATCGGCAAACATTTTTCCCAGGGCAACTACCCAGGTCTGACGGTATTTGGCAAGTTTTTTCCAGGGGACTTTTATTTTTTCTAAATCGCCGGTATCGCTGCTGATATATTCCCGTTCGGCGTCATTAACAAAGCGGCTTTCGTGGGGCGATCGGAAGAAAATCAGCCACAGCACCAGCCAGGAAGCACTCAGAACCAGCGATAATACAAAAACATACTGCCACGAAACAAAAAAGTAAAGTACAACCGGAATAAGCAGCGGAGCCACTACCTGCCCGATATTGGAGCCGCCGTTGAATACCCCGGTTACATAAGCCCGCTCTTTTTGCGGAAACCATTCGGCAACGGTTTTTATACTGGCCGGAAAATTGGCCGACTGCCCGATTCCCAGGGCCAGCCGCGCCAGGGCAAAACCAATCCAACTGCGTGCTGCTGCATGAGACAAACTGGCAAAGGCCCACACAATTACTGCAAGCGTGAATCCCCAGCGTGTTCCCAGGCGGTCGATTACATAGCCGATAAACAGCGGCCCAATGGCATAGGTAAGTTGAAAAGCAAACACCACATACCCATATTCCTGTTCGCTCCAGCCAATCTCTTCCGTGAGGTAAGGCGCCAGAATTCCCAGGATAACCCGGTCGAAATAAACAATGGTGGTGGAATAAAACAGCAGGGCGACAATCACCCAGCGGAAATTGGTTTTTTTGTTAGATTTTTGCATTTTTTGCCATCTTGTTATACTTTTCAAGTATATGAAATATTGAACCTTAAAACAATGGGAAACTTAATTTAGATTGAATTTAAACAAGTTGAGGTTGCCAAACGGCTAATTCCGTTTTAAAAACCTACATTTGCCGGTAAAATCAAAAAAAACGAAACATGACAAATCCGTCGATAGACCTAAATACCAACTGGCGCAAAGTGGCTTCATCCATTTACAAAAAACCGCGGGATTCAAAAATTTACGGTTCGGTGGATATTGACGTTACCGAACTGGAAAATTTTATTGCGCAAAAACGCAGGGAGGGAGTTAAAACCACACTTACCCAATTAATGACGCTCATTATAGGCCGGGCTTTCCGGGAGGAAGTTCCTGAGCTGAATGCTTACATCAAACGGGGGAAGGTAGTGCAGCGTCCCCGTGTTGACGCCATGGTGAGTGTTCTTTTAAAAGCGGACGAAATGGGTTCGGTAAAAATTGAAAATGCCGATCAACTTACCGTTGCAGAACTTTCTGAAATGATGGCGGAAAAAATCAAACAGTCGCGGCATGGTGATGAAAATATCGACATGCAATCGAAAAACGTTCTTTCATCGCTCCCCTGGCCATTCCGTTCGTGGTTATTCGGGCTGTACAAAATTTTCACCATCGACTGGGGCTTTTCATTGCCCGGCCTGAATCTTTCTTCCGACAGTTTTGGATCGTATATGGTTTCGAACATAGGTACGCTCGGCCTGGACACAGGTTACGCCGCCCTTTTGCCATCCTCCAGCGTTTCCATCGTGCTTGTCATTGGAAAAGTTTACAAAAAACCGGTTGTGGTGAACGACGAAATCGTACCCCGCAAAGTTTTCACCCTCTCGGCCACACTCGACCACCGCGTAGTTGACGGGTCACACGGAGGAAAGCTATT
>CAYRBS010000185.1:4180-5364 GCA_964422335.1 uncultured Mariniphaga sp.
TTTTCCGTGTACGAACACGAAGAAATAGAAAATTTCCTTAGTTTTGTATTCCAATGCGTAAAAATAAACCATTAAATTGTTTAAAATAAAACGATTATAGAAACAAATAAACAAATACGAATTAAGGATATTGCCGAAAAAGCAAAAGTATCCATCGGAACAGTTGACCGGGTATTACACAACCGGGGTGAGGTGGCAGAAGTAACCAAAAACAAAATTTTACAAATCGTAAAAGAACTGGACTATCAGCCCAACATCCTTGCAAGTACCCTGGCATCCAAAAAATCTGCCTTATTTGCCACGCTTTTCCCGGAACCACCGTCACCCGACGGTTACTGGACCAAACCGGCGATTGGGGTAAAAAAACGCATTACGGAGCTCAGGCAATATGGTGTACAGGTCCAGCCTTTTACTTTCAGCCAGTCAGAGCCCCAAAGTTTTGTTGAAAGCGCACAAAAAGTGCTGGAACTTCAACCCGATGGGGTAATTTTTGCCCCGTTTTTCAAAAAAGAATCGGGAATTTTTATCAACAAGTTGAAAGAGCTGCAAATTCCATTTGTATTTATTGACTCGGAAATAAAAAATGCAGGGCATTTAGGCTACATTGGGCAGAATTCTTACCAAAGCGGCCTGGTTTCCGGCAAACTGCTCGATTTGATACTTCCTGAAGGAAACGTCCTGATTATCCACTTCGCCAAAGAAATGGACAATCAAAACCACCTCGTACAGCGGGAAAAAGGTTTTTACGACTGGTATTCAAAAAATAAAAGAGATATCCATCAGCTTTTCACAACCGAAGTGCCGGACACCGAGAATGAAAAATGGATGGAACCGGTAGCGGAAATCATTCAGAAAAAAAACATTAAAGGAGTTTTTGTTACCAATTCAAAAGTGTTCTATGTGGGTCGGTTGATTGAAAAATTCGGTTTATATAATTTAAAAGTGATTGGGCACGATCTGCTGAAAGAGAATATTGAATACCTGAAAAAAGACATTGTACATTTTTTAATTTGCCAGCGCCCCGAGGAACAGGGTTACAATGCAATCAACAAGCTGTTCAGGCATGTGGTACAAAAAAGAATTATTGCCACCGAAAACTATACCTCCATCGATATCGTAACAAAGGAAAACGTGGATTATTACAAAGAATTTAAAAAAGAAATATGATGAATCAAATGTCGTTT
>CAYRBS010000186.1:0-5364 GCA_964422335.1 uncultured Mariniphaga sp.
AAAAATAGTAATTTTGAGCAAAACTTAAAAATTGGAAAAACATGAAATTACCAGCAGATTTGAAATACACCGAAGACCATGAATGGGTGCGCACAGAAGGTGACACTGCCGTAGTTGGGATTACCGATTTTGCCCAGGGCGAGTTGGGCGATGTTGTGTTTGTGGAAGTTGAAACCGAAGGGGAAGAACTCGACAAGGGCGAAACCTTTGGTACCGTGGAAGCTGTTAAAACGGTTTCTGATTTATTTATGCCCGTGGGCGGCGAAGTTACTGAAGTAAATGAAGCGCTGGCCGATGAGCCGGAACTGGTTAACAAAGATCCCTACGGAAAAGGCTGGATGATTAAAATAAAATTCAGCAAGGCATCGGAACTGGATGATCTGCTTTCTGCCGATGATTACAAAAAAATGATTGACGCATAAAAATACAAGGGGAAAATTTATAAAACACTGTTTTTCTCCCTGAAAAGGGATACAAAAAAACCAGGATCGAAATTCGATCCTGGTTTTTTTTGCCTGCCACAGCCGTTTCATCCGCATTTTGATGAGCCACACGATAGGCAGGTCAGGCAGCCTTCCTGGTAAACTACCTCATCGGAACCACACTCTTCACACAACGCATCATCTGCCAGTGTTCCGTTGGGAATGTACTTTTTCAATGCACGGGCAACGCCGGCTTTCCACGAATTGATTGTTTCGTTGTCGAGTTGAAGGCTGGTTACCAGTTCCACAACTTTTTGGATGGGCATTCCGTGCCGCAATGTCCCGGAGATAAGCTTGGCGTAGTTCCAGAACACCGGGTTGAATTTGTACGAAAGTCCTTCAATGGTTGTTTTGTACCCCCGTTTATTCACATACTGAAAATCGTAACGCGAATTTCCGTCAGGGTCGTAACTTTTAAGAATATACCCGCGTGTAATAGAACGCGGAAGCAGGATTCCGTCTTCATCGTCGGACAGCCCCGTGAAAATTTCGAAAGGTTTGTTGTCCATCAGACCGATGAAAGCAATCCATTTTTCTTTATTATTCTGAAACCGGACTACATCGGCATCAACTTTTTCGGGTCGTTTGGTGGGGAAAACCGTTTCTTTCTTTTCGCTGCTGTTGTTTGATATCAGCACTCCCGAGCGGGATCCGTCGCGGTAAACGGTAACTCCCTTACATCCGCTTTTCCAGGCTTCAAAATAGAGCTGCCCAACCAGTTCTTCGGTCGCGTCCGAAGGCAAATTAATGGTTACACTAATGGAGTGGTCCACCCATTTCTGTATTCTACCCTGCATCTTCACTTTCGAGAGCCAGTTCACATCGTTGGAAGTGGCTTTGTAGTAGGGCGATTTTTTCACCAGTTCATCCAGTTCGGCCTGGGAATATTCGCGGTTGATGTCGTGCCCGGTGGCTTCCATCCAGGTTTTAAATTTGTGGTGGAACACGGTGTATTCTTCCCAGTGGTCGCCCACATCGTCCACAAAATCAACGCGCACGTCTTTATCCCCCGGGTTCACTTTCCGGCGGCGTTTGTAAACAGGGAGGAACACCGGTTCAATTCCAGAGGTAGTTTGTGTCATCAGGCTGGTGGTACCGGTAGGTGCAATGGTAAGCAGCGCTATGTTTCGGCGCCCGTATTTTTCCATCTCTTCGTAGAGGTTCGGGTCGGCATTTTTCAGCCGGTTAATAAACGGGTTGTTCTTTTCCCTTTCGGTATCGTAAATGGCAAAGGGCCCCCGTTCTTTCGCCAGAAAAACCGATGCACGGTAAACCTCCAGCGCCACGGTTTTATGAATTTCTTCCGAAAAATCGGTGGCAATATCGCTGCCATATTCCAGTCCAAGGGCAGCAAGCATATCTCCTTCGGCAGTTATGCCTATGCCGGTCCGGCGGCCTTCTTTGGCTTTTTTCTTAATATTTTCCCACAGTTTCTTTTCAACAAGTTTTATTTCTTCTTCCTCGGGATCGTCGTTTACTTTATCCAGGATTGCATCTATTTTTTCCAGCTCTAAATCGATAATATCGTCCATGATCCGCTGGGCGTAATGGGTATGTTCCTTAAACAGTTCGAAATCGAATTTGGCTTCGGACGTAAACGGATTTTTCACGTAGGAATAAAGATTAATAGCCAGCAACCGGCAACTGTCGTAAGGGCACAACGGAATCTCACCACAGGGATTTGTGGAAACGGTACGGTAACCCAAATCGGCATAACAGTCGGGTACCGATTCCCTGATAATGGTGTCCCAAAAAAGAATCCCCGGTTCGGCCGATTGCCAGGCGTTTTTCACCACTTTGTTCCACAATCTGCTTGCGTCAATCTCCTTTTTGTAAATCGGTTTTTCTGAATAGATGGGGTAGGTTTGTGCATAATTTTTCCCCTCTCCCACAGCTTTCATAAAATTGTCATCTATTTTAACCGATACATTGGCGCCGGTTACCTTGCCATGTTCCAGTTTTGCATCTATAAAACTTTCCGAATCAGGATGTTTTACAGAAACCGAAAGCATCAGTGCCCCCCGGCGCCCGTCCTGGGCCACTTCGCGGGTGGAATTGGAATAGCGCTCCATAAACGGAACAATTCCGGTAGAGGTAAGCGCCGAATTTTTTACGGGCGAACCTTTGGGCCGGATGTGCGATAAATCGTGCCCCACCCCGCCGCGGCGTTTCATTAGCTGAACCTGTTCCTGGTCTATCTTCAGGATACCGCCGTATGAATCGGAATTGCCCTCGTTGCCCACCACAAAACAGTTGGAGAGGGAGGCAATCTGGTAGTCGTTTCCAATGCCGGTCATCGGCCCTCCCTGGGGAACAATGTACCGGAAGCCTTTCAGAACGCTGAAAATTTCATCCTCTGTAAGCGGGTTAGGGTACCGCTTTTCAATCCGGGCGATTTCTTTTGCAAGCCTGCGGTGCATATCGTCCGGGGTACATTCAAAAATGTTCCCGAAAGAATCTTTCAGGGCATACTTGTTTACCCATACTCTTGCTGCCAAATCGTCTCCCTTAAAATAAACAAGCGAGGCTTTTACCGCTTCTTCCTGCGAATAAATTTTTTTACCCTTTGTGGTTTTTACTGATGTTTCTTCAAATGCCATGAGTGTCCAGTTAATATTATATACTTCCTTTATTTTATTTTCAAAATTGAATAATCCTGCTCCGGAATTGTGTTACGCAAGATAAAACAGAAAGCAAAATTTTGGGCTACTTTCAGGGTTAAAAAAATGAAAAGTTATCAACTTTGAGGGATTACAATGCTGTTTCAGAATGATTTATCCTGTTACTTTCCCGGAAAAGTTTACCGAAAACAACAACCTTCCTGCATTTACGGGGAATTTTTTTATTCGAATTTTCGGTTGAGAAAAACCAATTTTCCGGAAAGTAAATAACAACAAATTACGTGCAAAAAATGGTCAATTGTTAAAAACTTTTTTTATGATAAGGTTTGTGGGCCCTACATTTTCTGCTATATAGTTTTTGCAAACCGAGGAGGCGCCGGTTATCCTGTCGGGGTCCGACAAAAAATCATCCAGGATAGTTTTCAACTGGCCGAAATTTTGAATGGGAAATGCACCGCCTTCGTTTTTCAAATCAACAGCTTCTTTAAATTTTTCGTAGTTGGGACCAAAAATCACAGGCAGCCCAAAAGTTGCGGCCTCGAGAATGTTGTGAATGCCCACGCCAAAACCACCACCAATGTAGGCCAGGTTGCCGTAGCGGTAAAGCGACGAAAGCAACCCTACGGAATCAATTATCAACACCTGGTAACGTTCCACTCCGGTTTTTTCTGCCTTACTGAGCCGGATAGCTGGTTTTTTCAATAACTGCTCCAGCCTGTTCATATTTGCCGGGGTAACCTCGTGAGGCGCAATAACCATTTTCAATTCGGGGTGATTGTTAATAAACGCTGCAAGCAACTCTTCATCGGGTTTCCAGGTACTTCCGGCCACCAACAACAACTGCCCTCCTTTAAACTTTTCAACCAGCGGAATTTCTTTTGCATTGCGCGCAATGGCAGCTACCCGGTCAAACCGGGTGTCGCCCGAAATGGTAAAATTATCGATTCCCGCATTCTGTAATAAACGGGCAGAATTTTTATCCTGCACAAAAAAATGTTCCGTTTTCAGCAGCATTTGCCTGTACCATTTGCCCCATCTGCTATTCCTGAAAAACTGCTGGTTCTTGCGAAATATGGCAGAGATAATATACAGCGGTATGTTGTTCTTTTTTAGTTCATCTATAAAAAAGTACCAGTACTCGTATTTAACAAAGAATGCTTTTTCGGGCTGCACCAGTCCAACAAACTTTCGGGCGTTGCGGCGGGTATCCACCGGCAGGTACATTACAATATCTGCCAGGTTGGAATTTTTGCGGATTTCATACCCCGACGGTGAAAAAAAAGTGAGGATAATCCGGTACTCCGGGAACTGTTTCCGTACTTCCTCCATAACCGTGCGCCCCTGTTCAAATTCACCCAGCGATGCACAATGAAACCAAACGTAGCGTGCATTGGTTTCAATTTCCTGCGCCAGTTTTTTACGCCAGTTTTTCCGGCCTTTAATAAATTGCCGTGCTTTGGAATTAAAAGGGCTTGCTACCCGGATGGCCAGCAAATAGGCTAAAATTCCTGTTTGGTATAAAAAATTCATGTTCTGAAAGTTTTTAACAATGGGTTGGGATAAATTAATAGAAGCGCTGCTTTTTTATATACTCATAAATAGTGAGGTTCATTAACAGCAACAGAAAAAAGTAAAAGAAATCTTCCACCGGAATGGTAAGAAACCGGATTCCCAGGGTATGAACATCGTTATATTCCACCACCGGGAGTGCGGTTAAAATGCCATTTACAATAAGAAACGGAACCAGCATAACAACCCAGGTGAGGTAAAATTTGGTGTAATGCGGTTTAAAACGGTTGCGAAAAACAGTGTAGCCAAAATAGATAGTGAGCAGAAAAAAGGTAAAAAAGGTGTAGAGCCGCTGGCGGGCAAAATATGCCAGCAAAGCAAAAGCCACCAGCAAAACCAGGCTGATGGCAAGGAAGATATTGGGCTTCTCGAACCAGGAAAGTTTTACTTTCAGGACTTCGTAAATAAAAACACCGAAATAGGGAATAACCAGAAAGAACAACCACTCTTCCACGGGCAGGTTCAATATGTAAATTCCGGTTACATATTCAGCATTAAAACGCCAGATTCCCAGTTCTTCGAAGCGGAGATCCCACATGATAAAAATAGCCCCCGAAAACAGGATGGCGGGGAAAAGGTATTTCAGCTGGGTGTAAAAACGCACTTGTTTTTCGAAGCTAAATATCAATGGAACAGCCAGCGAACCCAGCATCAGCAAAAGGTATGTAAAATTTTGAAACTCCATAGCCAGT
>CAYRBS010000187.1:0-5356 GCA_964422335.1 uncultured Mariniphaga sp.
GATTATTACATTGCAGTCCAATCCCACTCCGCTTGAATATCGCAAACGCAGGGAACTAAACAAACCGGGGAAAAGCAGCCTTATCCCCTTCCTTAATAAACACAGGTTTCTGTTATTTGTGTGAAATTAGATCAGCGACCTTTTCTTCGAAAACAACAGTTTATACATTACCAGTGATGATGTGATAAATCCTGCAAATGCAGCCGTAAAAACTACTACTAATAAAGTTTCCATCTTTTTAGTTTTTTAATTAATAATTATGTGAATGTTTATTTTTATCTCTCCCGATTAACGGGTATTCTTTTCTTCCCTTTTAAATACTTATACAATTGCTGTTTAATTACTTAGTTTTTAATTATTTTATTTGTAGTTACGTTTCCGTTTCCATTGCTGACACTTACAATGTAAATGCCGGGACTGCTGCCCTCCAAATCAATCCGGGTTTTAGGTTCGAAAAACGGATCGATGCCCGTTTCATGCAAAATGGTTTTTCCCGTTAAATTGGTAACTTTAATTTCTACCTGTGAATCATTTGCCGATTCTGCGTGTTCCACAAAAAAACTATTGCTGAAAGGATTTGGATAGACATTTACATCGGATTGCGTTTCAGCCACCAGGTCGTCGGTAGAGGTTTGCAGGGTTTGTATTTCGAGGTTATCGATGGCCCATCCCCATCCATTGATTGAATTGTCGGATGCCAGCCTGAACCGGATAATTGCCGTGTCGCCGGCAGCCAGGCCTGTATCATCTGTGAGGCCGATGGTGTGTTTTAAAAACATATTTTCATCGCCTTTGCCTACCGAAGTGTTGTTGGTATAGTTATTTTTAAATGTTGAGTACCAGGTGTCGTCATCCCCGGCGTCGTACCCGTCGGTAAGTGGCATCCAGGTATCTCCCCGGTCTGTACTTGCTTCCACAATTACATAATCCCAGAAAAACTGTTCTTCGAACGTATAACCCATTTCGCCCGGTTCAACCAACACAACTTCATCGAACGACATTTCACCACCTTCTTGTATGATAATCGGATATTTTAACTGGGCAACCAGGTTGTATTTTTCATTTTCCAGGTTCGACTCCGGGTAAGGACGGTTGGAATGTAAAACATTGCCCGAAAACCCCGAGGGAGCTGAAATGTCAAAATCGGCTAAAATAAAATCCTCCAAATCTTGTTCAAAGTCTGTATGGTATCCTGAAATGGCTTCTTCGTTGCTGAACAGGTTCACTTTATAAAAGCCCATAGACGGAAGGCTCTTTTTGTTTACCCGGTCCGATTTGTCCTCGGCAATGATACGGTATTCAACACGGTCATCTTTCTGCAATTTCCCGGGCAACTGAAGTTTGCCGTTGTAGAAATCGCCGGTTTCGTTATCCAACACAAATGGTTCTTGCTGTACACCGTTAATTTTATATTCTATTTTCACGTTATCGATTCCCACATTGTCGGTGGCAACCGCGTTTAATTCGAGCGTTTGATCCGATGTTGAAACCAATTTTACCGGGTTATGTAAAAGCTCGGGAGTATAATAATCGGGACCAATACGCAGGGTTAAATTTTTATCTGGCGCTCCGGCCGGAAATTTAAAGGCCCGGTTTTCGGTATTAACTGCTTCAAAATAATACTGCACTTTCCCCTCAAAATGGTCAAGGGGCATTTTGCCGGAATACTCACCCAGGCTGTTCAGCTGCAGGTTAACCGTTTGGATATCTTCAAAACTGTTGGTGGAAAAATAGAGTTTTAATGATGAAATTTCGCTGTCCAGCTCCGAAACGATATCAATATTTACCGGTAATTCAGCAACCGATTCTTCCCTATCTTTAAATTCATCGAAAATAAATGATACCGATTTCCACCCGATTTCCGCAAGAATATCAATCGATTTTTCGCCCGGATCATGGATAGCTTCCCCTTTTCGTGCAAAAGGCGACATCAGGCTGTTGTCTTCGCCGTACGTGTACCCGTCTAAGTGGTAAATGCTTGAACCGGGATTCCATTTTGCCGGGGCAAAAACCCACTCAATGGTATTATCTACCTGGCTTTCCCCGTCATCGGGGCTGTAAATTTTTAATTTCTCGGAAGTAAGCTGGTTATGCAATTCAACCGAGGGGCTGTGAAATAACGACTTGTCAGAAATCTGCTGATTTGCCGCGTTAAAAACATAATGATCGTAAATACTGGGGATATTGCCCGGGTTGTTGTAAAAACCCGATCCGTCCTGATCGTTAAAGAAACCGGAAAACCCAAGTCCGTGGGTAATCTCGTGCAAAACAGAACTTACAAAATCGTAATGGGTTTCAGGGGTGTTCCCGTCAGCACCAAAGTACCACTGAAAGTTGCTGTTGAAAGTACAAACGATATCGGGGCTGCCGGGGTTCATTTCTTTCCCGGTAACTTTTTCGGCCAGGGCAACAGGAAAATATACATTGGAAACCGGGGCTCCGTTGAAGTTGTGATAAAATACCGACGGGCGTCCTTTTGCCAGGGTATTTCCGCTTAATGATTCCCAGCGTGCTTCCACGTTAATGGGAACCGTGGAGGAAATCAACCCCTCCCAAATGGAAACCGCATATTCAAATGCCTGCTTTGCTTCTTCCGGAAAATTGACATACGATACTTTAAACGTAGCAGAAGCCTCCGCCGATTTTAACCGGGCCGGAGGTGCCACATATCTTTTTTTGACCTCATCAAGGGCAATATTTATGGGGCTTTCAACAGTATAAGAATTATCTTTGAGATAATCCTGACCCACGGTTTTGCCAGTAGCAAATACCATGAGGATCACCAGAAGCGTCCACTTCATGTATTTCGTAATATAAGGTTTGTAAATCAGCCACTAAAGTAGATAAGTTGGTTGTATCAGCCCTGTTTTTTATACTGAAAGAGGAATGTCAGGATTGCTGATTTTTTATCGGTGTTTTACTGATTGGAAAGGGGATTTTAGCTGTATGGAATAAGTTTATTTGACATATTATTAAATATGCCGGCATCAAAAAAAGGCAGCAGCAAAACAGTAGTTTCGTTTATTTAAGCACTTTAATTTTCCCGGTATTTATCCAAACCTTCAGAAAAAATGATAAATTTGTGTTTTGTGATAACTTATGAAGCAGTTAATTTTCAATAAGTTTTAAAGAAATTGAAACCATTATATTAAATCAATCGGGGAAAATCATGAAAAAAATCCTTGCCATTGATGACAACGAAATTAATCTAGTATTGCTGAGCCAAATCTTCAAGCTATACTATCCTGATTTTCAGTTCCTGAAAGCAAAATCGGGAAAAGAAGGGATAGCACTCACCCTCAGCGAAAAACCGGAAATCATCCTTTTGGATATTTTAATGCCCGAAATGAACGGGTACGAGGTATGCAAATTCCTAAAAAATAAAAAAGCCACACAACACATCCCTATCCTCATGATTTCAGCATTGGGGCAAAATCCGATGGAACGCACCAAGGGGCTGAATGCCGGCGCCGATGCTTTCATCTCAAAACCTTTTAGCCAGGATGAACTAAGGGCACAGATTAATGTGATGTTGCGGATTAAAAAAGTGGAAGATCTGTTGCGAAAAAGAAACGAAAGCCTTGAACTTTTTATTAAAGACCAAACCAACAAATTCCTGCAAAGCGAAGAACGTTTCCTTCAAATTTCGGAACACGCCCTCGAATTTTACTGGGAAGTGGACTCCAATGGCATTTTTACCTATGTGAGCCCGGTTATTGAGAAAATACTGGATGTTAAGCCCGAAGAAATTACAGGAGAAAAAAATTACCTCGAACTATTCCAGTTAAAAAAGGGCAAGGCCAAAAAAAGCGAAATCGAATCGAGTTTTATCAACAATTCAAGTTTTAACGACTGCGAAATTGAACTTACCCTGAAAAACAAACACAAAATCTGGCTGTCGGTCAGCGGATTTTCGGCATTTGATAAAAGCGGCCGGTTTTTTGGTTTTCGCGGAGTTTGTTACGACATTACCAAACGCAAACAGGCCGAAATTGCCTTGAAAAAAAGCCTGAAACAGATAAAAACCTATCAGAAAAAACTAAAAAAATTAAATACTGAACTAACCCTCGCCGAGGAACGGGAGCGCAGGAGAATTGCAGAAAACCTGCACGATAGCCTGGGGCAAACGCTTTCGCTGGCTTTTATCAAATTGTCATCTATAGTAAACGAGAATGGCTCACCCCGGCTGGAAAAAACCATTACGGAAGCTTCTGATTTGCTCAACAAAGCCATTTCCGAATCCCGGACACTCACTTACGATTTGAGCCCTCCTATTTTGTACGAACTGGGCCTTATTCCTGCTTTTAAGTGGAAGCTGGAGCAGATTGAAGAAAAACACGGGATAAAAACGAATATAGCCGGCGAAGCTCCGAAAATAGATATCCGAAAAGAGTTCAATATATTTTTATACCGGATTGTCGCCGAATTACTCAATAATGTATTAAAACACGCCAATGCCGGTTTAATTGAGCTTGAAGTGAAAAAAGAGAAAAAATTTTACTATATTTCAGTACGCGATGACGGCATCGGTTTTAAAGAACCTTTGAATAAAAAAGCAACAATGAAGGGGGGGTTCGGGTTAATGAGTATAACCGAACGGCTCGATAATATTAAAGGAAACCTGGAAATTAAATCGGAGGTTGGTAAAGGTACCACGGCAACCATCCGGATTCCAATAAGCGAGGCATAAAAACTATGAGTATAAAAGTATTAATTGCAGATGATCATCAACTGTTCAGGGAGGGCCTGGTGAACCTGCTTTCATCGGCCCCCGATATTGATGTAATTGCTGAAGCCAAAGATGGCAAAGAGGCTACTGAAAAAGCAAAGAAACTAAAACCAGATGTGGTTTTAATTGATATTGGAATGCCCGGGATGAACGGAATTGAAGCCACTCGGATACTTAAAAAAGATTTCCCCGGCTTAAAAATTATTGCCGTATCCATGCATTCCGACCGGCAATTTGTAAAAGGCATTTTAGAAGCGGGCGCCGATGGTTACCTGCTGAAAAACTGTACGTACCGGCAACTTATTGAAGCAGTACAGTCGGTCTATTCCGGGAAAAAATACCTGAGCGACGATATTACAGAAATGGTCATCCAGGGATACCTCGACCCCGCCGAAGACAACCCGGATAAAGATTCCGAGCTTTCGGAAAGGGAAACAGAAGTATTGAAACTTTACGCCGAAGGAAAATCGACCCGCGATATTTCGGAAAAATTGTTTATCAGCGTAAAAACGGTGGGTACCCATAAACAACACATCTACGAAAAACTGGGCTTAAAAAGCAATGCCGACATGGTAAAATATGCCATTAAAGAAGGATTGATACAACTTCAATAGAAACTTTTGGGTG
>CAYRBS010000188.1:0-5341 GCA_964422335.1 uncultured Mariniphaga sp.
TTTTCTATTTAATTAAAAAAATGTATCAACTTGCTTTCAGCCTGCGCAGGCTGGTTCGGTCCATTTTACTTTGGGCGTATTCCCGGGTAATGGTAAGCTCAGTAGTTTTTTCAGAAGGCATTTCATACATGGCGTCGTTCATTATGCCTTCGCAAATCGATCGAAGTCCGCGTGCCCCCAGTTTAAACTCAATGGCTTTTTCAACAATGTACTCAAGCGCTTCTTCTTCAAATTCAAGATCAATTTTATCAATCTTGAAAAGCTTTTTGTATTGTTTAATAACGGAATTTTTCGGTTCGGTGAGGATGCTGCGCAAGGCTGTTTTATCCAGCGGATCGAGGTGTACCAGCACAGGTAAACGCCCGATAATTTCGGGTATCAGCCCATACGACTTCAGGTCTTGCGGAGCAATGTACTGCAGCAGGTTTTCACGCTCGATACGGTCCACCTCTTTAGCGGCGCTGTAACCAATAACTTTGGTGTTCATCCGGTTGGCAATTTTTCGTTCGATCCCGTCGAAGGCACCGCCGCAAACGAAAAGAATATTTTTGGTATCCACGGCGATGAGTTTTTGCTCGGGATGTTTACGTCCGCCCTGCGGTGGAACATTTACCACGGACCCTTCCAGTAACTTAAGCAGTCCCTGCTGCACTCCTTCGCCCGACACATCGCGGGTTATGGACGGATTGTCGGACTTACGGGCAATTTTGTCAATTTCGTCCACAAAAACAATTCCTCTTTCGGCAGCTTCCACATTGTAATCGGCCGCCTGAAGCAACCGGGTCAGAATGCTTTCAATATCCTCGCCCACGTAACCGGCTTCGGTCAGAACCGTTGCGTCAACAATGGTAAAAGGCACATGCAACATTTTTGCAATGGTACGTGCCAGCAAGGTTTTCCCGGTTCCGGTTTCCCCTACCAGGATAATATTTGACTTTTCAATCTCGGTTTCATCGTTGTCCATTGCCTGGGTTAACCGTTTGTAGTGGTTATAAACGGCAACGGAAATAATTTTTTTCGCCTCATCCTGACCGATCACATACTGATCGACGAACTCTTTAATTTGTTTCGGCTTAAGTAGCTGCACCCCGGCCAAATCAAACGCATTTTCTTTTTTAATTTCTTCCTGAATAATGGAATAAGCCTGTTCGGCGCAACGATCGCAAATATGTCCGTCGATTCCTGCGATTAAAAGGGTTACCTCCTTTTTTTCGCGTCCGCAAAAAGAACATTTATCCATTTTGACTTTATTTGCCATACATTATTTTTTTGCCGTATCCCTCACTAAAATCTCATCAATCATACCGTATTTAACAGCCTCTTCAGATGTCATCCAGTAATCCCGGTCGGCATCTTTTTCAACCTGTTTTACCGTTTTCCCGGTATGTTCGGAGATAATGCTATAGAGTTCTTTTTTAATTTTCAGTATTTCGCGTGCGGTAATTTCGATATCAGAAGCCTGTCCCTGGGCGCCTCCCATTGGCTGGTGAATCATTATACGTGAATGCCTCAGTGCCGAGCGTTTCCCTTTGGCGCCGGCAGTCAGCAAAATGGCACCCATCGAGGCCGCCATGCCAGTACAAATGGTTGCCACATCGGCTGAGATATAGCGCATGGTGTCGTAGATACCGAGCCCGGCATGTACGTGTCCGCCCGGTGAATTCAGATAGATTTGGATGTCTTTGGAAGGATCGGTGGACTCCAGGAAAAGCAACTGGGCCTGGATAATATTGGCCACTGTATCGTCGATAGGAACACCCAGAAATATAATACGATCCATCATCAACCGCGAGAAAACATCCATGGATGCTACGTTTAGCTGCCGTTCTTCGATAATGGTGGGCGAGATATAACTCCCGTAAGCTGAACTGTATCGTTGCATCGTCAGGCTACTGATGCCCGCATGTTTCAATGCATATTTTTTGAATTCGTTGTTATTTTCCATATTCTCCCTTTCTTAATAAAAATCGTTCCTATCCTGCTTTGTTACAGGATATGCAAAGTTACAAAAAAGTTAAATGCCAGTAACCACTACCATTGTTATTTGGCCATTTCTTCAAATTCTTCTTTGCTCACTTCTTTTTTCTCGAGGGTTACTTTTTCTTTCACAACATTAACCACTTTGTCTTCCAGCAATTTATTGTAAAGCCTGTCCTTTTCCTCCGGTTTTTCCAGTATCATTTTGGCAAACGATTCCAATTGATCTTCCGGTGCATTTTGTATTCCATACTGGCTGAATTGAGCATGGGCAATTTGTTTTGCAAAGTTTAAAGCTTCTTCCTCTTCTACCTTCAGTTCATTTTCTTTAATAAGGAAATCTTTTATCAATTGCCATCTTAAATCTTTGAGGAACCCATCAAAATCGTTTTCAATTTGTTCTTCGGTTACATCTTTATTGGCAACTCTCAGCCAGCGTTTCAGGAAGGCTTCAGGCAGTTCGGGTTTTATTTTTTCGACCAGTGTGTCGCGCACATCAACGGCAAATTTATTGTCAGAAGACTGTGCCAGACTGGTGGCAATTTCATCTTTCAACCTGTTTCTCAGGTCTTCTTCGGTTTTTACCTCGGTATCTTCGCCAAATATTTTTTTGTACAGTTCCTCATTCAATTCTGCCTTATCAAACTCCTGAATTTCGGTAATAATAAATTTGAATTTACTGTCGAGTTCATCCGCTTCTTCGTGGCTGATATTCAGGAGATGGCCAATTTCGTGCCTGTCCTGGTAAGCAGTTACCGGGTCGAAAACCAACACTTCGCCCTTCTGTTTTCCAAGGAACTGTTTTTTAATTTCCTCATCTTTTATAAGATCGACAGACAGAAGCACACCTTCGGGGCGGATTCCTTCTTCCAGTTCGTTGCCCTCAGCGTCCAGCTGTATGAAATCACCGCGCACCAGGCTTTTCTCTGTTACTTCATCCACATCCACATTTTGCCCCATCTGCGAGGTAATCATATCCATTTGCTGATCCACCATTTCGTCGGAAACTTTAATGGTAAAATAGTCCATTTTGTCTTCTTCGCTGAGAGGTACATCAATTTCGGGGGCCAGGGCGATGTCGAACACAAATTCGAAATTTTCATCTTTATCCCAGTCGATACTTTTTTGCTGCTCCTCATTGCCGAGGGGCTCACCCAACACCTGGAGTTTTTCTTCCATCAGGTATTTTGTCAGGTTTTGAGAAAGTAATTTATTTACTTCCTCGATAAGTACTGCTTTCCCAAACTTCCTTTTAATCAGGCCTGCGGGCGCTTTCCCCGGCCTGAATCCCGGAATGGAAGAATTCTGACGGTATTCTTTCAGTTTTTCCTCCACGGTTTTTTCGTAATCCGGTTTTTCAATTACTATTTTAATTACCGCGTTTACATTGTCGGTATTTTCTCTGGTGATATTCATAAAGTATAATTTGTTTTCAGAACCTTGCAGTAAAACACCGCCGGCCCGTATCCCCGGAAGGGACCGCCGGCAGTTTCAGTGCGGACGAAGGGACTCGAACCCCCACGCCATAAGGCACCAGATCCTAAGTCTGGCGCGTCTACCAATTCCGCCACGTCCGCAAAAATCAGGGCGCAAAGGTAACCAATTTTTTGAATGTTGAAAAATTATTTCCACTCCACCACGGTGCCCCGTTGTTCGTTCCTGAGCTCTGCGGGTATGGCTTCTTTTATCTCGCGCCACAGCAGGTTTATCAGTTTGTGTTTGGCAAAATGCCGGGAATAAACAAGGCTTACTTCGCGCAATGGTTTCAGGTTGCTGAACGACCTTACATTTTTTAACCGTTTGCCGGACATTCCTAATTTGGCCAGTTCCGGAATCAGGGTAATTCCCCCTTCCCTGTCAACAATATTCATCAAGGTTTCCAGTGAACCGGCCTCAAAATGGAAAGGCAACTGGCTGTCAACCGTACCGAGAAAGGAGCAGAGATTGACCACCTGGTCGCGAAAGCAGTGTCCGTCGCTCAACAGCCAGATTTCGGGTATTGCAATATCTTTTAACGTTATTTCCTTCTTTTTGTAAAGTGAGCTTTCCGGGTTCGCGTAAACAAGCATTTCCTCATAAAACACCGGTTTTTCAATAATCTTTTCTTCTTTCAGGGGAGTTACCAAAATACCAACATCGATTAAATCTTTGTTCAGAAGCGATACAATTTCGTCGGTGGTTTGCTCTACCACTTTTATCAAAATATTGGGATATCTTTTTTTGTACCGGCCAATAAAAACAGGAAGAAGGTAGGGTGCGAGGGTAGGAATAATTCCGATGCGCAGCAACCCCGAAACCTGGTTTTTATGTTCTTTTACAATATTGTCTATCTCTTCCGATTGCTTTAAAACAATACGTGACTGGTCAATGATACGCTGACCAACATCGGTGGGAATGAGCGGTTGTTTGCTGCGGTCGAAAATGATAATCTCGAGTTCTTCTTCCAGCTTTTTTATTTGCATGGAAAGCGTTGGCTGTGTAATGAAACATGCCTCAGCAGCTCTTCCAAAATGCCGGTAGGTGTCCACAGCAATTATATACTCCAACTGGGTAAGCGTAACCATTCCTTTTTGATTTTTGCCCTAAAAATAGAAAAAATATAGCTGACATGAAAAAATTAGTAATTTTGTGCAAAACGATAAAAAATGAGGATTGGATTTCATATAACAGCTTTATTACTGGCGATAATGATTGTAGCTTGTGGCCCGTCGGATGAAGACAAAGCCCGGACAAAGTTAAAGCAAGCACAATCACTGCTGGAGGAAAATGACACCACAGCGGCATTGCGCCACCTCGACAGTATTCCACGAATGTACCCGAAAGCGGATTATGCAGTAAATGCAGCGGAGGATTTATCACGGGAAATTCAGTTTGATTTACTCCACAGAAAAGAAAATCAGCTCGACTCGCTGAAAGTAAAAATTACCGAGCTGGAAAAACCCTTTGAAAAAGAGAAAACCGAATTCGACCGGTATGCCCAGTACATTCATAACAGACAGAATTTTGACCGGGCATGGGACCGTTCCTATATCCAGGTACACCTTGACGAACGCGGTGAAATTTACCTGAGCAGCAATTACCACGGCGAAGACTGGCTGGACCATGTTGCATTGCGTGTTTACGACCAGGGCGACGATGCCAAAACCGACACAATACCATTGGGCGACCCGAACAACCATCGCAGCGATTTTATGGAAGCAAAATGGGAAAAAGTGAGTTACCGCAACGGGAAAGACAATGGCGTGATGGAATTTATTGCCAACAATGTCGATCGGAACCTGAAGGCGGTTTTCCTGGGGAAAGAGTATTACTATATTATTTTAGAAACTTACGACAAACAGGCCGTAAAAGATGCCCTGGCACT
>CAYRBS010000189.1:0-5289 GCA_964422335.1 uncultured Mariniphaga sp.
TTTGGTTTGTGTACAATAATTTTCTTTTTAAAACTTCCATGTTAGCCGGGCTCCAAGCATCCGGGGCGGAGCAGGTACAAAGGTCGGATTACCAAACAGATTGCCGGTGTTTCCGGCACTGATAAGATATTGCTCTTCCAACAGGTTGGTGCCATTTACGCTGAGGGTGAGGCCTGCATTTTCCATTTCAATCCCGGCATTCACATTCAGCAAGCCATAGGAAGGCTGAACCAGCCAGGGCGAGTTTGCATCGTCAAACCAAAAATGTGTTTTCCAGGTGTACCATGGGTTTATAAATACCTGAAGTCCTTTCGTGACATTTGTGCGGGCATTAATTCCCACTGAGAAACGGTGCTCGGGAGCCAAAGAAAAGCGGTTCCCGGCATATTCCTGGTCCAATCCGTTTACATCTGTCGAGTCAAAAGCGGAATAAAACCAGCCATAGTTACCAAACAGGTCAAGCCCTTTCAGTACCGCGACATTTAATCCGGCCTCTGCCCCCCACGAAGTAGCTTTCCCTCCGCCTTCTTTCAGGAAGCCAAACCGTTCGCTCGAAGGATCCCCGTTCCATTTGTTCATTTTTACATTTTTGTGGGTTTGGTAAAAACCTGTTCCTTCAATGTAAATTCGTTTTAGTACCCTCAGTTTCATGCCTGCATCGTAGCTGGTTACTGTTTCGGGGTCTAAAATTTCCGGGGTTCCGTTTGTTAAAAACTGCAATGTGTGCGGGTCTCTCCCCCGCGAGTAATTGGCAAAAAAGCTGGCATTCTCATTATACCGGAAGGTCAGTCCGCCGCGCCAGGTAAACGATAAACTTCTTTTGCCAATGGATTGGTTTTCGGCAGGTTGAAAAAACAAGTTGGTTGAATGTGTTCCCTGCTCACCGGAACCTGATCCTGGTTGGTCCGGGAGCCGTGCTTTGTGCCTGAGGAGAAGCTGGTCGTAAACAGCACGGGCACCACCCGTGAAAAACAGCCTGGAGTAGAATTGGTAGGTGAAATGAATGTATGCTTCGATGGATTGGTTGGAAGTCGCGTCTGTTTTTTCTTCGCTTTGGGTATCGGGCAGGGTAATGTCTTCAACCGGTTGCGGATTTAATGGCTGGGGTAAAACAGTCAGTTGGTTGTAGCCGGGCATTATAAAATCGGGTGGGTTCGACAAAAGGTTTAAAAGATGCTGACCGTTTACAGCATAATGCTTCAGCTGGGTTGAATTCTGGTTGCGGTAGCTTACTCCCGCCGAGCCATTTGACCGGCTTTTGCGTGAAAAATTGTAGCGTAACTCCTGGTAGAACTGTTCTGCATTGCCTTCTTCCTGCGTGTTGATGGCGGGTAAAGCAGTTCCGTCTTCATCGCGGCGGGCAAATGATTTGTTTTGCTGCCAGGAGCTGATGAGGGTCCAGTAAGTGTGTTCATTCTGAAATAAACGGTAGGTAAGGGATGCGTTGAAGCGTTCGTTACCCGTCCCCGTTTTTTCCTCCTCGTTTAAGGAGGCCCGGTAATCAAATAGGTCTGTTTCCCCTTGTTCGCCCGGTTCCTGTTTGCTCATGAATGCCACTCCCGGCTCATCGTTTTTTTGGTAATTAAAAACCAAATCAATTTTATGCCTGAATGCCGGAAGGATGCGTACGGAAAACCTTCCGCCCATAGTATTATTTCCGTTGAGGTTTTCGCCCAGGGTGTTTTCCACGTATCCGCCAGTGTTATTATAAATTCCTGCTGCCCGCACGAACAGCCTGTCTTCAATCAGCGGCACATTTACGGCCCCCCTGAACTCTTTTCCCATGAAACTGCCGGCCCCGACAGTGAGGTAACCTTCGGTTGTGTTTTCAGGTTGTTTGCTTAAAAGGTGTAGGGCGCCCATGTGCGCATCTTTTCCAAAAAGCGTATTTTGCGGCCCTTTTATTATTTCTACCCGTTCCATATCGAAAAGTTCGGGTATGTTCTCCGTATGCCGGGTTACGGGAATTTGGTCCGAATAAACAGCAATGCCCGGACGTCCGCGAATGGCAATATCAGTACGGGTATTACCCAATTCCTGTAAATGAAGCCCCGGAATAATTTCGGCTATCCCCGGTTTGTCGTATAAATGGAGTTTTTCCATGAAGGGAGAAGTAACCGTGTTTATGGACCCCGGAATGTCCAGGGGTTGTTGTTCCCGTTTTTGCGCGGTAACCGTAACCGGTTCGAGGTGCACAAACTCTTTGTCGAGGGCAATGTAGTGGCTGTTTTGCCCGGTCTGCAAGGTGTAATCAATGGTTTTGGTCCGGAAACCCAGTTTTGAAATTTTAATCCGTAACCGGTCAGACGGCAGGTTTGTCAATAAAAATTCGCCATCGGCATTGGTATGCACCCTTCTGTTAAGTCCTTCAATTTCAACGTTTGCTCCTGCAATTGTATTTCTGTCCACATCCCGTACCCTTCCCCTGAAAACAACCGCAGGCTGTTGTTCGGAAACCTGTTCCGGATTGCGGTATTTTCGTTTCACCCTGCCCTGTTTTTTAGGCTGGGCATCAGCAGCAAAAATGAAAAGTACGAACAGGAATCCAGTGAAAAAAAGTTTCATCTCATTATGTTTGTTACTTTTTAAGTAAAAAAGGATTGCTCCGGAATGCCTTAATATTAAAAAGAGGGACGTCATGCGTCCCTCCAATAAATAGAAGGCAATACCGAATTGTTTTAGATAAAGTGGACATTTTGCATCTGCCTTCGGGATTAAAAACGGGGGAGGTAATTTTTTAGTATTCAGATGGCAAAAATTTCTAAAACTGAACAGCAAATGAGAGGATAAAGTTAATGCCCGGGGCAGCAATTCCCGAGGAATAAGTACGGTAACGTTTGTTGAGGATATTTTCGACTCCCCCGCTCAGTGAAAACATTTTGTTTGCCTGGTACCTCGATTTTAAGTTGAGGGTCCACCAGCTTGGCGACCAGGGATTTCCATTTTCGTCGATGGCGTAAAGGTGTGGTTTATCCTGCTCAGAGGGCGCCAGTTGTTCATAGTCGAATTTACCGCTGTATTCCAGGTAAAAATCAATAAACAGCCGGTTTTTTTCAAAAAGCAGGTGCGAACTGCCAAAAGTTGGCGGTACGTGCCTTACAGGAAACCCATCCGAATCTTTTCCCCGGCCAATAGTCAGGTTGTTTTTTGTTCGCAAGACCGGACTAAACAGGAATTCAAAAGAAAGATTGCTCCCGTAAATTTCTGCTGATTCGGCATTCACCAGGGCTTCAACTTTACTCAATGTTCCATCGTAATCGATTGAATCCTGGCCGTTAAACGAGAAGTCACGGCGCACCATGGCATCTTTCAGCCGGGTGTAAAAAGCGGTAACTTCAAGCCGGGCTTTATTGGAAAAACGGTGAATGATTCCTGCTTCGAAATTGCGTGCATATTCCGGTTTCAGCCCGGGGTTTGGCACCACAACATTTCCCGGAGATGAGTCGAAAACCTTTGCCACATCGTCGATGTTTGGTGAACGGAAACCGGTGGAAGCATTCATGTTGAATTGCCACTGGCTGGTGGGGTGCCACACCAGTCCGATGTTGCCGTTCCATGCCGAATTGTTCATATCGAATCCCGGAAACGGGAAGTTGTAAAAACGAGGGTCAAAATTTCCGCTTAACAACGTTCGGGTAAACCGGGTGCCGGCTTGTACAATCAGTTTTTCGTCCATGTTGTACTTGTAGGAAAAATAACCGGCAAAACTTCGGTAGTCGGAGTCATCGGGGTAGCGGGGGGCAATTTCACGGGTGTTTTTATCGGTCAGGTTTTCAGCTTCGCCGGCAGAACCTACTTTGTTGAGATAAGTTTCTGCCCCGTAAAATATTTCGTGGTAATCATTTAGTTTTTTTCGCAGGTCCATATTTACCGAAATTGCCTTTAAATCCTCCTGTCGCTGGCGAAGGATTTCACTGTGCAGGTACCGGTCATTCCTGCTCTCGGAGTACAGCTGGTAACCTGCCAGTAAATTCACCCTGTCGAAAAGGAAATGGTTGTTTTGGTAATTCAGCCGGCCCGAAATCAACGTCCATTTTTGCGGCCCGTAATACCATTCGCCATACTTCAGGGAATTTCCTTCCTGAATTATTAACCGGTCGTAACGGGGTATTTCAGATGTTTGCGAGTGCTGGGAGCTCAGGGTAAAATCAAGTTTTCTGTTGGGGCGGTACCGTATTTTTGAAATTAAATTCAGCTGGCTGTACCCCGATGGAATTTGATTTTGCGGCGATCTGTTCTGGATAATTTCATCCGTGCCGGAGAATTTTTCCGGGTCAACATACTCTTTGCGGAGATATTCTTCGGGGCCTTTTGCGCCCATCCTTAAATCGTCGAACCCCGGAAAAGTTGCACTTACCAGGCCGGCCCATTTTTTTGAACCGATATTATAGGTAAAATGAAAACTTCGTTCGGTATTGGCGCTGGAAAAACGGGTATGTACTTTCCCGTCTTGTTCTGTTTTTCCTGAGGAAGAGAGTCTCGGTGTGAGTGTGCTAAAACTCATTACCCCTCCCAGTGCATCGCTTCCGTAAATAACTGATCCGGGACCAAAAATAATTTCTGTGCTTTCTATGCTATTGGCATCCAGTGAAATAACGTTGTGCAGATTCCCGCTCCTGTAAATAGCATTGTTCATTCTTATTCCATCAACAACAAGCAATACCCGGTTGGCGGCAAATCCACGAATCATGGGGCTTCCGCCGCCCATCTGGCTTTTTTGTACAAACACTCCGCCCTGCGCCCCCAACAGGTCGGCAGTGGTTTGCGGGTTGTAGCGTATTATGTATTCCGGCCTGACGGTATTGATTTCATAGGGTATTTCGGCTTTCGACTGCTCCCACCGGTTTACTGAGATCACCACCTCGTTAATATGAATAGGTGATTCTGCCAGCAGTACCGTATTCCCCTGTGCAATAATATTTCTTTTGGTAGATGTGAGTTTTAAAAAGGACGAATGTTGAAAAAGCAAGGGCTCGTCTTCTTCTATATTCGCAAGTGAAACCCTTCCGTTTTCATCGGTCTGGGTGGTGAAATCTTTTGAAACGACCAATACATTTTCAATGGGTTCGTTGGTGCGGGCATTTAAAACCCGGATGTCTTGCCCACGAACTCCAAAAACAGCAGGAATTATAAAAACAATTAGAATCAGGTACCTCACAAATCAAAAAATTTTAAGCAAAGGTATTTTTTTGGTAGGGAGTTGCAATAATTATGCCCTGCGTAGGGGTGGTTTTTACAAAAAAGAGCAAAAAAAACATCCTGGCTGAGTATTGCCAGGATGTTCAATAA
>CAYRBS010000190.1:0-5285 GCA_964422335.1 uncultured Mariniphaga sp.
ATTCAACCGCATTGGTTGTAGTACTTGCCATAATACTAAAATTTTGGGCAGAAAGCAGTGAGATTGCCAAAATTAAACTCACGCTTTTGAGGGTAAATTTCTTCATAATCTAAATTGTTTGTTTAATAGTAAAGATGTTTAGTTTTCAATTTTACCATAAATTTATGGTAAAATTTCTGATTAACAAAAAAAAGCTGTTAAATAAGTTTTCTGATTTAAATTGATCTTTATTTATGATATTTTTAAAGGGGTGTGAGTGTGGTTAATTTCAAATTATAAATTACTTTTATTTGTTGTTAACTATTCTGATTTACTTTAATTTTTTTCGAGTATCATTATATGAAGTTTGTTTTGTGTTTAAATTTTAGTAGATTCTTGTTTAAAAAAACAAACTCGCGAGCAAAGTAAACGCCAAACCGCAAACCGCAATGATTGATTCCATTACCGTCCAGCTTTGGAGGGTTTGTTTTTCATTCATTCCCAGGTATTTTCCTACCAGCCAGAAGCCGCTGTCGTTTACATGCGAAAGCAACGTAGCGCCCGAGGCAATGGCAATTACCACCAACGCCCGCTGGGGATCGTTCAGTCCGAATTCATTGATAACCGGCGCAATAATTCCTGCAGCTGTAATCATAGCCACCGTGGCCGAACCCTGCGTAACCCGCACAACAGCTGCCAGCAACCAGGCCAGCAGAATGGGTGGCAATGCCGAGTGGGCCATCGATTCAGCCATAATCTGACCAATGCCGCTGTCAACCAGCACCTCTTTTAATACCCCGCCAGCACCGGTAATTAATATAATAATTCCTGCCGGGCCCAGTGCTTTGGTGCTCAGGTCGAGTACTTTTTGTTTGCCCATACCCCGTTTGATGCACAAAAAGTAAGAGGCTATCAATGTGGCAATAATCAGTGCCGAAAATGGATGTCCGATAAATTCCAGTACGTCGGTCCAGGTAGATTTTGGCACAATTTCTTTTGAAACGGCCAGTCCGGTGAATGTGTTTACCAGGATTAAAAGCAGGGGAATGGAAATAATAATCGCAATCATCCGGAAAGGTGGAAAATTTTTCGGATCAACTTCCTGCGGTTTTTTGTCAAAATCAAACGGCGGTTCCAGGTATATTTTTTTTGAGATGTATTTTCCCCATACAGGACCCGCAATTACAGCAGTGGGAAATCCCAGAATAATGCCCAGCAGGATAACCCAACCCAGTTGGGCGTTTATGATGTCGGCTACAGCCACCGGCCCGGGAGTGGGCGGGATAAAACTATGTGTAACGGCCAGTCCTGCCAGTAGCGGGATAGCGTAATAAAGCAGCGAACGTTTTGTGTCGCGCGACAAAGCATAAATGATAGGGACAATGATAATGAAACCCACATCGAGAAAAACCGGGATGGCCACTACAAAACCCGTAATGACCATCGCCCACGAAGCGCGGTCTTTGCCAAACTTTTTTATCAGGTAATGGGCCAGTGACTCGGCCCCGCCCGAACTTTCCAGCATCTGGCCAAAAATGGCGCCCAACCCAACCACTGTGGCTACAAAACCCAGCGTCCCGGCCATCCCCTCCTGGATGGCCAGAGTGACATCCTCCAGGGGCATGCCGGCAGCAATGCCTACATAAATGGCGGTTATTAACAGCGAGATGAATGCACTGATTTTGAGTTTCAGCACCATAAAAAGCAGCAATGCCACTGCAGAAACAACAATAAATACCAGAAACGGTGTGGTCATAATGAAAATGATTTAGCTATTTTGCCATAAAAATAAGATTATAGATTAAATTTGTAAGAAAAAAAAGGAATAGTTATCTTATCCGGTTCCGGTATTGCCTCGGCGACATTCCCATCTTCTTTTTAAAATCACGTGTAAAATAGTAAGGATCGGAATACCCCAGGCGGTAAGAAACCTCCTTCACTTTCATTCGGGTGTAATCCAGAAATTCACAGGCTTTCAGTATTTTCAGATGGGCGAAATAACTCAGCGGGGCATAGTTGGTTTCTTTCCGGAAGAGAGTGGTAAAGTAGGTGGGCGAATAACCCGCTTCGCTGGCAATCTGCTGAAGCGAGAGTTTCTTGTGCAGGCTTTTTTCGAGAAAATGAATTGTCCTGCGAATTACCGGGTTCGATTCATCGGCCAGATCATCGCTGGTGCGGTGGGCATAAACAAATGTGCCCAGCAGGTGGCCAAAACATAAGTTAACGTATGCCAGGTTTTGATCGTGGAACCCTTTCGAAAGGTTGTTAAATATTTCATCGAACAGCATTTCGCGGTTGGCAACCATGTTATTTACCGAAGGGACCAGGTTGCGCACCACCGAAAAATCCCTGCTTAGTTGGTTGGCCATGCGTCCGTTAAACGCGGCCACCAGGAAACGCGTGCTGGTTTCTGCCACCGAATAAAATTTGAAAATCCCGCCACCCGGCACAATAAAATACTGATCGTTGGAAACCGGTAACTGCTCGCCATCCAATATTAAAATCCCTTCCCCTTTGGTGCAAAAAACCAACAGGTTGTTTTCTGCCTCTCCCCATGAATCCCAAATGGTACCTTCTTTTACCTCGATCTCCCCGGTTTCTGTCAGGTAGAGGTCCCGTGTTCCCGGATTCACTTTCTGCAAATTTATTAGAGAGGCAGGCAAACGGAAATATCGGATTTCATGGATCATAGGTGCAAAATAAAGTAATATTATCCATCTTTTTCAAAGAAAATACTATTTTTTATCGTGTCAGCTCCGGGTACATTTGTGAAAACCAAAATAATACCAAAGTACCATGAGTGAACTACTTGAAAAAATTGCCGGTTGTATCGAGTTTGGAAAAATCAATAAAGTGGCTCCATTCCCACCAAACATGAAGGGGCAGGATGGCGCCGATGAATTAACCCGGCAGGCCCTGGACGAAGGGATTTCCGCCCAGCGTATATTAACGGAAGCGTTGATGGTTGGCATGGAAAAAGTGGGTATCAAATTTCGTGAAAATAAAGTGTTTGTCCCGCAGGTGCTGATGTCGGCCAAAGCCATGAGCACAGCCATGATCCACCTAAAACCCTATTTTCTTTCGGGGGAAGTAAAACAAAAGGGTACATTCATTATCGGCACCGTAGAAGGCGATTTGCACGATATTGGTAAAAACCTGGTTTCGATGATGGTGGAAGGCAACGGCTGGAAGGTGGTTGACCTGGGCACCGATGTAAAAGCTGAACAGTTTGTGGAAGCCGTTAAAGAGCATCAAAATGCGTTGGTGGGTTTATCGGCACTGCTAACCACCACCATGGTTAACATGGAAAAAATCACCAAAGCCATTAAGGAAGCCATTCCCGATGCAAAAGTGGCTGTTGGAGGCGCCCCGGTAACCGACGATTTTTGTCAGAAAATTGGCGCCGATGTCTATTCTCCCGATCCGCAGGGGCTGGTGGAATATTTAAATTCGCAGGTAGCCTGAATCAGATAGGAGATTTTGAGATGTGAGTAATGAGAAAAAGAAATTCCTACTCAGAATCCATGTGTTGCTCTCATTTTTTAATCATGTGGTTTTTGCTGAAAATCAAAAAGTTTAGGAAATGAGGTATTTTCCTGTTTAGTAAATCTGTGCCGGATTGGAAAATGTCTGTGTGCTCAATATCTTGATACTTAATACTAAAAAGATGAATGGTCTGGAACTTATTCAAAAAGCTTTTTCCCTGCAACCAGTTGAACGTATTCCGTGGGTGCCGTTTGTAGGTGTTCACGGGGGATTTTTAACCGGAATTAATGCTGAAACGTATCTGAAATCTTCCGACGAAATTGTAAAGGGAGTGAGTAAAGCCGTAGAAGAGTACAATCCCGATGGTATTCCCGTGGTTTTTGATTTACAGGTGGAAGCCGAAACCCTGGGCTGTGAATTGCGCTGGTCGGAAACAGGTCCGCCGGCGGTGGTTTCCCATCCGCTGTCGGAAGGGAAAAAATTGAGCGAATTGAAAATTCCCGGACCTGGCGATGGGCGCATTCCTGTTTGCCTGGAAGCCACCAAGATTCTTCGGGCGAAATACCCGGATATCGCGCTTTACGGTTTGATTACCGGCCCGTTTACGTTAGCGCTGCATTTGTTGGGTACCGACATTTTTATGAAGCTTTTCGAAGAACCGGATGAGGTGAACGAAGTAATGGACTTTTGCACCGAAGTGAGTTTGAAAATGGCTGAATATTACATGGAGGCGGGCTGCGACATCATTGCCCTGGTCGATCCCATGACCAGCCAAATCGATCCGCTCACGTTCGAAACATTCGTCACCCCTTTTGTTTCGCGTATTTTTGAATTGGTGAGGGAGAAAGGGAAACTCAGCTCGTTTTTTGTTTGCGGCCATGCCCAGCAAAACATCGAGGCCATGTGTAACTGCCGCCCCGACAATGTCTCCATCGATGAAAACATTCCGCTCGACTTTGTAAAGGAGATTGCCCTTGAAAAAGGAATCAGTTTTGGCGGCAACCTGAAACTAACGGTAATTTTGCTGATGGGTAGTCCGGATGATTGCCGCGAACACGCGCTGGAATGCCTCGACCTGGGCGGCAAAACCGGGTTTATCCTGGCTCCGGGATGCGATCTGCCCCGCGAAACGCCGCCTGAAAACCTGAAAGCCGTTACTGATTTGGTGCACGACCCCTACCAGCAGGATGTGGTCCGCACCCTTGAAAAAAGGGAAAGTTCCCTGGAGGTTTTTAACATGAAAGATTACGGGCAATCTGAAAAGGTGATTGTCGATGTTATCACACTCGACTCAGAATCATGTGCTCCCTGCCAGTATATGGTGGAAGCGGTAAAACGTGTGGCGCCTCATTTTGAAGGCGTGGTGGAGTGGCGTGAACATGCCATCAAAAAAATGGAAGCCGTAAGTTTCATGTCGTCGCTGATGGTAAAAAACATCCCTACCATTTGCATCGACGGGAAAATCGCTTTCGTTTCCAAAATACCTCCCGAACGGGAACTGGTGGCAGCCATTCAAAAGCGAATCAACGAAAAACTGAAGCTGAAAATTAAGGCGAAACGGAGCGAACTTATTCTGCTGGGCGATGAAAAAACCCAGGTTCTTGAATTGCAGGAGCGTGTTCAGCGCGCCCTCACCGAGTTGGGAAAAGAGGTGGATGTAAAGGTGGAGACAGGCAAAGAGAAACTGGTTGAATACGGAATTACCCAAACCCCGGCAGTGGTGGCGGTAAGGTACAAATTGAAATCCGAAGGTTCCCTTCCTTCCGCCGAGGTGATTAAAGAATGGTTAAAGGAGTTGTGAATTTTTAGTAACTTAGCCT
>CAYRBS010000191.1:0-3369 GCA_964422335.1 uncultured Mariniphaga sp.
TATTCTTCTGTAAAACTTGTTCCGTCAGCCGTGTGGATATGGAGAAAATCCTTTTCTACCGCATTTTTATTTTGCCCGAATTCCATGAGGTAACGGTGAGGATTTTTCGTGCTGTTGGGATACACCTCGGTGAGCCGCAGCAAAAAAAGTCCTTCTTTCTCTGCTATCTTTATAAATTCACGGGCAGAAATTAACGGCAAAATAATTGCAAGTCGTCCGCCGGGCGCCAGCAAGCGGGCCGAACCGCGGGCAAGTTCGTCAGGGGGGAGCAGGTGATTGTGTTTAGCCATCGCCAGGTAGTTGCATTTCGACTTTTGGCTGTTGGAGAAAAAAGGCGGGTTGGAAACAACCAGTTGGAAGCGTCCCGGTTCATTTTTCAAAAATTCCTGAAACGATTTATTCAGAATGGTAATCCGCTTGCCCCAGGGCGAATTTTCAGCATTCTCACGAGCTTCCTGTGCAGCATTTTTTTCAATTTCAATTCCCGTGATTTGGGCTTCCGAACGCTGGGCCATCATCAGGGCAATCACGCCCGTACCGGTGCCAATATCCAGCAATTTTTTTACGGAAGAAACGCGGGCCCAGGCACCCAGCAAAATACTGTCGGTGCCCACCTTCATGGCTGCCCTCTGCTGAATAATCCTGAATTGTTTGAACTGGAAATAGTTGTTTCTGCCCATATCAAAATTTTTCAAAAATTCCCAGCCCGAAAAGTGCGAAATCGTACTTCACCGGGTCTGCCGGGTCAAATTTACGAAGTGTTGCGGTAACTTCCTCCACGGCTTTCCAATCGTTTTGTTTTCGGTTCAGAAGGCCCAGTTTCCTGGCTACGTTTCCGGTATGCACATCCAGTGGCAACATGAGGGCGCTTTGCGGAATTCCTTCCCATAAGCCAAAATCCACACCGCGATGGTCGTTGCGCACCATCCACCGCAGAAACATGTTCAGTCGTTTGGCCGAAGCCCCGCGTTGCACATTGGCCACATGTTTGCGCGTGCGTTCCCCGGGGAATTCAAAAAAAACCGAATGGAAATATTCCAGGGCCGCTTTTACCGAACCCTCTTGCTGAAAACCGGTTTCAAACACCTGCTGTAATCCGCCGTGGTTACTATAAATATTTTTAAGCGACCGGGCAAAATAGATACAATCGCCGCCATTGAATGTACGATGAACAAAAGGATTCAAAACGTTGAACCCGGTGGCGGGTGATTTCATAATAAAATCGTAAGGAGAGTTGTCCATCCATTCCATCAGCCGCAAGGCATTTTTTATAATTGCAGGACGGTTTCCCCAGGAGATGGTAGCTGTAAAAAAGGCAGCAATTTCAATGTTTTCTTTTCGGGAAAATTGCCGGGGCACCTGAACCGGATCGGATTCAATGAATGCAGGGCGGTTATATTTCTCCGTCTTTTCATCCAGAAACGCTTTCAATTCAGCAAACTCCATCGTTCAGTTTTCATTTGTAATGAAGGACAAAACCTGTGACCGGGTGCGGGAATGATGTTTCAGGTTCCCACTTTTTATGCATGGTTGCCTTCAATCGGTTACTCCTTTCCAATCACCCCATCTTTAATGTGAATTATCCGGTCAGACCGTTCGGCAAAATGGTCGTCGTGGGTAACAATTACGAATGTTTGGCCAAAATCGTCGCGAAGTTGAAAGAGCAGGTCGTGGAGTTCGTTGCGATTGGCCGAATCGAGATTCCCTGATGGTTCGTCGGCCAGTACCACCGAAGGTTTGTTGATAAGCGCCCTGGCCACGGCAACCCGTTGTTTCTCACCACCCGAAAGCTCAGAAGGCTTGTGGTGAATACGATCGTTTAACCCCAGGTAGTCAATCAGCTTGAAAGCTTCATCCTCGGCCTCTTTTCTTGAATTCCCGGCGATAAATGCCGGGATGCAAACATTCTCGAGGGCTGTAAACTCAGGCAACAGGTGGTGAAACTGGAAAACAAAACCAATTTCCCGGTTCCGGAAAGAGGCCAGTTCTTTTTCAGAAAATGCAGAAATTTTTTTGCTCCCGTAATATATCTCGCCATCGTCTGGTTTGCTGAGCGTGCCCAGTATCTGAAGCAGCGTGGTTTTTCCCGCCCCGCTGGCGCCTACAATAGAGTAAACTTTCCCGTGTGGAATTTCAAGATGGATTCCCTTCAAAACCTGAAGTGGGCCAAACGATTTTTTAATGTTTTCTGCTTTTATCAAAACCAAAAGTTTAATTTAAAACTACATATTCAAAAGAAAAGTATTTCGCTAATTACATAAAAAACATACATTCCCACAAAAACAATCCCGGTTATTTTTCCAACTTTCCACTTACTGAAAAGAAGCCACAGGATAAGCAAAATAACAGATACAAAAAGGAGTATTGCCGAACGGGTGATATCGCCTCCCGAACCAACGGATTCTCCTGATAACAGGATAATAATGGACAAGGGTAACCCAAGGCCAACCAGGATATCGAAAATATTGGATCCGATGGCGTTGCTCACAGCCATGTCGCCACGGCCCTGGCGCGCCACAATCATCGACGAAATTAAATCGGGAACAGAAGTTCCAACTGCCAGCACGGTGAGGGCGATAATGGATTCAGGAATGTTGAGGGTATAGGAAATTACCACCGCCAGTTCAACCAACGCCCAGCTCAACCCGGCAATCAGGAAAACAGAAAGGATAAAAACCAGGTAATAATGGTCTTTACCCGGGAAAATCCGGTACAAGATGCGATCGAAAATCAAATGGATACCTTTTTTGCTCCAGTCCCGCTCGCCGCGTTCATCAAAAGCAAGGTCGTCATAGGGTAAAATCCTTTTCCAGTAAACCACCGTAATAACATAAACAATATAAATTCCGAGAAAGATACCGGCTTCGGTGAGGGTAAATTTCCCGTCCCAGATAAACATAACCAGCAGGGCTACGGCAAATGTGTAGAAAAACAGATCGCGAACCATGGGCTGCCAGGTAAGTTTTGTTTTACGTACCAGGGCGACGGCTCCCACAATAACAAGAAGGTTGAAAATAGCGCTTCCTACAATGCTGCCTATTCCAATGGCCTGGTGTTCGCCGGGTTTTAAAACAGAAAACAGTGCAACAAACAATTCCGGGGCGCTGGACCCCACGGCCATGAGTGTAGCCCCGGCCGCATCGCTGGAAAGGCGCAGATCGGTGGAAATTTTATCTAATGAAGCAATGAAAAACAAATCGACAATGCGTGCCAGCAACAGGAAGCAGGCCAACAATGCCAGGGTATATAGCAAAATCATTATTCCCTGGGTTTATTTAATCTTCCGGATGATCTTCAATCTTCTTTTTTGTATCGCCGGATCCTTTTTTACCTTTTGTTGAGATTTTTTCCTTTGTGGAAGTTTTTTCC
>CAYRBS010000191.1:3469-5265 GCA_964422335.1 uncultured Mariniphaga sp.
TTTTTTCCTTTGTGGAAGTTTTTTCCGGCTTTTCTTTTGTCTCACTGGGTTCCTTGTCAGCAGTAGCAGAAACTTCGTCAAGCTCTTTTTTTATTTCATCGGTTTCTTTGTCAACGGAAGACGAAACATTGTCCAAATCCTTTTTGATTTTGGAAGTTCCCTTATTCACCGTCGATTTAACATCGTCAATATCCTTTTTTATTTCCGATGTCTGCTCGTTGAGTTCGCGCTTTATTTCGTTGGTTGCTTTTTTAAATTCGCGTACTCCCTTCCCCATGGTTTTGGCAATATCGGGAATGGCCTTCGATCCAAAAAAAAGCAATGCCAGCAGCATTACCAGTACCAATTCCCCGCCGCTAATGAATAATATGTAGTTCACCATTCTTTTTAATTTAGTCCACAAATATACAAATTGACACAATCATTTAATCAGGTTACTGCAATAAAAAAACAATAGCCCTGCTGTAATGCAAGGCTATTGAATGGATAACACGGAAAGGTGTTATTATTTTTTACGTTTTGCGACTACTCTGGCCACCTTTTTCTGGAATTCATAAGAGATTGGCGTGGCCACAAAAAGGGATGAATACGTACCCACCACTACACCAACAAGCAGCGCGAATGTAAACCCGCGGATAGTTGCACCGCCAAACAGGAAGATGGCCAGCAACACTACAAATGTTGAGAGCGAAGTACTGAAGGTACGGCGCAGGGTACTGTTCACAGCTTCATCCACATTTTGTTCCCGTTTCCGTTTCGGATGGAGCTTCATGTATTCCCTGATGCGGTCGAAAACCACTACCGTATCGTTAATGGAGTAACCAAGTACGGTTAATATGGCGGCAATAAATGCCTGGTCAATCTCCAGCGAGAAGGGAAGCACATTGTAAAGCAGCGAAAAGATACCCAACACAATGAGCGAATCGTGCGCGAGGGCGGCAATTGCCCCCAGCCCGTATTGCCAGTTGGTAAACCGGATCAGGATATAAAGGAAAATAATGATCAGCGCAAACCCGATGGCAACCACCGAATCTTTCCGGATATCGTCGGAAATAGTGGGTCCCACTTTTTGGGAACTGAGCTGGTAATCATCCGTAAATTCCTCCTGCGTTACGCTACCGTCGAGCAGATTGGCATCCTGAAGGCCTTTCAACAGTAATTCTTCTACCTCGTTATCCACATTCTCACTGTCGTCGTCAATCTTATAAACGGTGGTTATTTTCAACTGGTCATCGGAACCAAATGTTTTTACCTCGGGTAATTCACCGTAAACTTCGCTCAGGGCCGTCTGCACATCACCTACCAGGACATCCTGGTCAAAACGCACTACGTATGTACGGCCACCTTTAAAGTCGATTCCGTAACTCAACCCGCGTACTGTTAACGAACCAATAGAAAGTATAATCAGTGCCCCGGAAATAAAATAAGCAATTTTCCTTTTTTCCAGGAATTTTACAGAAGTATTACGCAGCCAGTTTTCAGTATATTTGGATGAAAATAAAATGATTTTGCTTCGTTTCAGCTTCCACTCAAATATAAGCCGGGTTAAGAAAATAGCGCTGAACAGAGAGGTAACAATACCAATTATCAGCGTGGTGGCAAAACCTTTAATGGGGCCCGAGCCAAACACGTAAAGCACAATACCGGTAAGCAAGGTAGTTACCTGACCGTCGATAATAGCCGAGTAAGCATTTTTATACCCATCGGCAATGGCCAGTTTAATTCCTTTTCCGGCACGTAGTTCTTCCTGTACCCTTTCATAAATCAGCACGTTGGCATCAACCGACATACCAATG
>CAYRBS010000192.1:0-5230 GCA_964422335.1 uncultured Mariniphaga sp.
ATTTTTCTTTTAAACTTTTCATTGTACATTTGCACCTTCAAAATTTACAACATAAAACATGGAAATTCCGAGCAAATACTCCCCGGCAGAAGTAGAGGGGAAATGGTACCGATACTGGTCAGAACAAAACTTTTTCCACTCTGCACCCGATGAGCGGGAGCCCTATACCATTGTCATTCCTCCACCCAACGTAACCGGAGTGTTACACATGGGGCACATGCTCAACAATACCATTCAGGATATTTTGGTACGCCGTGCCCGTATGACCGGTAAAAATGCCTGCTGGGTGCCCGGAACCGACCATGCTTCCATTGCCACCGAAGCCAAAGTGGTAAATAAGCTTCGCGAAGAGGGCATCGACAAATACGACCTCACCCGCGAGGAATTCATGGAACATGCCTGGGACTGGACCCGCAAACACGGAGGAATTATCCTGGAGCAGTTAAAAAAGCTCGGCGCTTCCTGCGACTGGGACCGCACTGCATTTACCATGGACGAAGCCCGCAGCGAATCGGTTATAAAAGTTTTTGTTGATTTGTACAAAAAAGGACTGATTTACCGGGGTGTGCGTATGGTAAACTGGGATCCGGCAGCCAAAACCGCCCTTTCCGACGAAGAGGTGATTTACAAAGAAGTACATTCGAAATTATATTTCCTGAAATACAAAATTGAAGGGGAAGACGGATTTGTAACCATTGCTACTACACGGCCCGAAACCATCCTGGGCGACACTGCCGTGTGTGTAAACCCCGCCGACAAGCGGTTTGCCCACCTGAAAGGGAAACGGGTGCTGGTACCGCTCATCAACCGTTCCATTCCGGTTATTGAAGACGAATATGTGGATATGGAATTCGGGACCGGCTGCCTGAAAATTACGCCGGCACACGACATCAACGACTACGAAATAGGGATGCGCCACAACCTGCCATCCATCGATATTTTTAACGATAACGGAACACTCAGCGAACAGGCAGAAATTTTTATCGGCGAAGACCGTTTTGATGTACGTGAGAAAATAGTGCCTGAGCTGGAAAAAGCCGGGAACATGACGCGTATTGAAGACTACACCAACAAGGTAGGTTTTTCGGAACGAACCGACGTAGCCATCGAACCCAAACTTTCGGTGCAGTGGTTTCTGAAAATGGAGGAACTGGTAAAGCCGGCATTAGAGAACGTGCTGAACGATACCATCCGTTTTCACCCTCCCAAATTCAAAAATATCTACCGCCACTGGATGGGCAATATCAAAGACTGGTGCATCAGCCGTCAGTTGTGGTGGGGCCACCAGATTCCGGTGTGGTATATAGAGACCCCCCTTAATCCCCCCGAAGGGGGGAATTGGGGTTTTGTGGTTGCTGAAAATGAAGAGGAAGCCAGGAAACTTGCAGTTGCCAAACATCCCTCCCTCGGAGGGGACGAAGGAAGCTTCTCTCTCACTCAGGACGAAGATGTGCTGGATACCTGGTTTTCGAGCTGGTTATGGCCCATTTCGGTGTTCGACGGCATCCGTGATCCGGAAAATGACGACATAAAATATTACTACCCCACCTCCGATTTGGTAACTGCCCCCGATATTATATTTTTCTGGGTGGCACGGATGATTATTGCCGGGTACGAATACGAAAATCAGTACCCTTTTAAAAACGTCTATTTTACCGGGATGGTGCGCGATGCACAGCGCCGGAAGATGTCGAAATCGCTGGGCAATTCACCCGACCCGCTGAACCTGATTAGCAAGTACGGCGCCGACGGGGTGCGCGTGGGAATGTTACTGTGTTCGCCTGCCGGCGGAGATTTACTGTTCGACGAAAGCCTCCCGAAACAGGGAGCAGGTTTTGCCGGCAAAATCTGGAACGCTTTCAGGCTGGTAAAAAACTGGGAAGTTTCGCAGGATACGGAACAACCCGAACACTCGAAACTGGCCATTGACTGGTTCAGTAACAAACTGCACCAGGTGTTGGAAACACTGGATTCGCAGTTCACCCAGTTTCGCATTTCAGAAGCACTGATGACCATCTACACTACCGTACGCGACGAATTCTCGGGCTGGCTGCTGGAAATCGTTAAACCACCCTACCAGCAACCCATCGATGAGAAAACATACCACGAGGTGGTGGAACTGTTCGATCAGTTGCTGCGATTGATGCATCCGTTTATGCCTTTTATTACCGAAGAAATCTGGCAACTGCTGAAAGAACGAAAAGACGGGGAAAGCATCATGGTTAGCCAGCTTCCGAAAAGCGAAAAATACGATGCCGAAATGATGGCTGGTTTTGAAAATGTAAAAGAAGCCATTTCGGGAATCCGCAATATCCGGAAAGAAAAAAATATTCCGAATAAAGATGCACTGGAACTAAAAATCCAACAGGGTGACAAAGGCTATGAAAAAAATTTCGATCCGGTTATGCAGAAGCTCGCAAACCTTTCATCACTTGAATTAGTCTCCGGCGAAGTAAACGGAGCCGCTTCGTTCAGGGTAAAGTCCACCAACTTTTTTATTCCAATGGATGAATTTATCGATGTGGAAGAAGAGCTGAAAAAACTGGAGGAGGAACTAAAATATATTAAAGGTTTCCTGAATTCAGTGATGAAAAAGCTGGGCAACGAGCGGTTTGTAAACAACGCTCCCGAAGCAGTGGTAGCCAAAGAAAAAGCCAAGCAGGCCGACGCCGAGGCCAAAATAAAGGTATTGGAAGAACGGATTGCGGGGTTAAAATAAACCGGAGATTATTCATCGGATGACTCCGAATCATCCGATGAATGGAAATCACAGTCGAATATTTACACTTTTCCCGGCATATACACCTTGCGGTAAATCCACTACAATAAATGTATTGTTTTGATTATTATTTGGAAAGGTTGTAAAATCATTTCCTTTGGATTGGTAAATACCGGGAATTGTGATTAAAATCCGGCTTAATTTTCTCGAAGGATCAGCAACTGTCAGTTCATCAATTTTATTTTCCCGGAATTTAACCATTGCCATACCCTGGCTGTCCATCCTGATTTTCAAATGTTCTGATATTTCAAGTTCGCCGGATTTATAAAAGGTAGCCTGGCATATTTCCAGCTTATTATTTTTCACTGCCTGTATTTCAGAAGTATTTGACAGAATTTCAATGTCTCTGTTGTTGATGCCCGTTTCTTTCAATTCTTTTTCATCTACACCGGGCACCACAATATATTGATAGGAGGCATTACTGGGGCGGTTTCCATGATTAAGCCAAAGTTTAAATACATCTTCAGCAACTATTTCCTCCGATATATTTTTCTGATCGGTAATATCCGACCAGCGCCCCTGCTCACCCTGGTTTGATAAATTTACAGTGGCCGGTTCAGGAAAAATATAACCTATTTGATTGTGATGCACCCATTTCACATTTTCCAGTTGGCGGTCGCCTTTTGAAAGATTTTCAATGGTGCCGTTTTGCATCACCTTCACATCGCTTTTCATTAATGCCTGATCGAGCGTAGTTGCCACAGGCAAATTTGGACTTGATTTTATACCGGTTCCGAGACAAACATATTCATTATCAAAAAAGAACCACGATTTTTTAGCTTCGGTCATGTCATGCGGACTTTTGAAATCGAAAACGACTGCCCCGTATAATTCATCGGTTACCGCGCCCACAAATTCAGTGAGACCATCCTTCTGGATCTCATCGGGGCCATGAAGTTCAGGTTTTTGCAGAATGGTTGTCCCCGATATTTTTTGCCAGTCGTAAACCGGCCAGATATTATGGTATTCATCGCCCTTAAGCATCAGGTAATTGGTTCCGTCGGCCCGGTGGTGCGTGGTTTTCCCGGGGCCGTTGTAAGGCACTTCCATGTTTCTGTTCCGTGTAGAAAACATACGCACCGTGGTATAAAAATGGGGGCGCTGAAAAACAAAATGTTCCGTCTGCCAAAAGAATTTTGCAAATGACAAAGAAGGTTCGGCTTCCCCTTTCCTTAACCGGATAATTTCTTCCAGTTCATCTTTCCGGTAGTCGGTGCTTTGTAAAAGCCTTTCAATTTCAGTGGTGCCATGTGGCCGGAAGGTTGCTTTGTTCGAGATACTTCTGTTTTTCACACTGATATCGGAGTATATTCCGTACACCTGTTGTTTGTAAATTCCATCGAGATAATAGTCAACCAGTTGGTTAATCTTATCCACAGAAAAAGCATATTTTGTGCCGGCCACATACCACGACCACTCGCCAAAAGCATTGGCATATTTTCCATAACCATAAGAAGTGGTATTATTTACCCTGTCGTGCCGGTGATGAAAACTGTAATCGTGCTGCATACCCCGCTCGCCGGTTGTAAATTTTATCTCCCCGGCAATGATTTGTATGACATCATCAAATGCCTCTTTGTCATTGAGGAATAAAAAGTTCTTTGCCACAATTGCTGCAATAGCTATCCTGTCTCCTCCGGGCCTTGCACCGTAGAAAACTCCTGGTACCTGTTCCATTGTTGCTCTTCGGATCATTGGTTGCGCCTGTTCGGTAAGATTTGCCGGCAATTCATCACCGATTATCAACATGAGGTTAACCAAATTGGTAGGGGTTGAAATTTGATTGTTGTGCCAGTTGTCGCCAACAAAATCATTTTCAACCCAAAATTCCAATCCCCTTGTGATAATTTCTTTCAGCTTTTTATCTTTATGAAAATCGGACGATTTGTTTTTATAGGCTTTTGCAAGATACACCAAATTGCTTGTGTGGCGCCTGTGCGGGAAGCCGGCAGTTCTGCTTAAATCCTCATAATTTATCCCCTGAAAACTTCCGTCTTCATTCATCTTCCCAACGATGGTTTCCACCCTGCTGTCATCAATATCAGATTTCATTAATTCTGCTACCACCCGTTCTTTTATCGTTTCGAAATCGTCGGGTTTTGCATGGGATGAAAAGGTGAATATTGCCAGGATTATTGTTAAAAGGGCTGGATTGATTATTAACTTCATCGTTTAATTTTTTTTGTTTTACTGATAATGAGTTGAAACTTTAATTTTGGCTAAAATAACAATTCTTTGTAACCCGGAAATTCATATTCTCCTTTTTGTGGTATTTAAAACATATTAAATCATTCGTTAAATTACTTTCAACAGAAACAAGAATTTTATTGGAAAAATATTTAAGGATAAACAACATTTCCCAAAAACTGAAAAACCGGATCTTTCCGGATCCGGTTTTTTCTATTTAATTAAAAAAATGTATCAACTTGCTTTCAGCCTGCGCAGGCTGGT